>NZ_JBSSCS010000034.1:0-30467 GCF_054060015.1 Thermostichus sp. MS-CIW-25 | reverse complement strand
CCGACCCATCCCGAACTCGGACGTGAAACGCATCAGCGGCGAATCTACTGGCAGGGCGACCTGCTGGCAACCTAGCTCGGTGCCAGGCCCACCACCCTAACCCAATCAGTAGGGGAGTATCTTGATCAAGTGATAGTGGTTGAGAGCTAGTTTTTGTTCATAGCTCCTCTCTCTTTATAAGAGAGGAGCTCAGGTTTTGCATAAGGTTTCACCTGTCAGTTCAACAGGCTAGATCCCATCCCAAACATTCCTGCATCACCTGGCCCAATAGGTACAGGGATCCGCAGATTACAGCTGGTGGCTCAGTGAGGTTTTTCGGCTTGAGCAACTGAGCCCGAAGAGCGGAGAGATTGGGCAGTGCCCGTGCCGAGGCGAGATGAGGCTGCAGAGTCTGGGCTAGCTGAGCAAGTTGCTCGGGATCCGTCCCAGAGTGGCCAGCAATTGGCAGAGCGAAAAAGCAATCTCCTGGTCGCAGCAGGGTACTGAGAATGCCCTGGACATCCTTGGTGGTGAGGATGCCCACATACCAGGTGAGGGGGCCGGGTTGATGCTCATCCAGATAGCGACGGAGAGCCTGGGCAGCGGGCAAGTTGTGGGCTCCGTCCATCAGCAACTGACGGGATCCAATCTGCACCCGCTGTAAGCGCCCCGGCCAACGGGTGATGGCAAATCCTTTTTCGACAGCGGCATCCGGGATCCGCCAGCCCTGTTGCTGTAGGGTTTCCACAACGGCAAGAGCTACTGCCGCATTGGTGAGTTGTACATCGCCGCTGAGGGGCAAGGTGAGGAGCTGCCCTCGCCATTGGACGGTTTGAGGCTCTGACCATCGCAGAGGTTCGACCATCTTCAGGGGGCTTCGCAATTGCTCTGCCTTGGCTCGGATAACTGCTGTGACCTCTGGGGTTTGGGGTGCGCACACTGCCGGGATCCCTGGCTTGAGAATACCCGCCTTTTCAGAGGCAATTTGGGGAAGGCTGTTGCCCAAGCGCTGCCAATGATCCCAGCCGATGGAGGTGATAGCCGTTACCACTGGCTCGATCCCAGCATTGGTGGCATCCAGCCGCCCCCCCAGGCCCACTTCTATCACTGCCACATCCACCTTTTGCCGGCGGAAGTACAGCCAAGCGGCAGCGGTGATAACCTCAAACTGGGTGGGAGAAGCCTCGTCAGGGGCATAGGTTTGTAGGCAGTCTCGCACCTGGGCCAGCGCTTGGCTCCAGTCGTTGGCGGAAATGTATTCCCCGTTCAGCCAAATCCGTTCCCGCCAGTCCACCAAATGGGGAGAGGTGTAGCGGCCCACACGATAGCCTGCCGCCCACAACACGTGGCTGACCCAGGCACAGACAGATCCTTTGCCGTTGGTGCCGGCTACGTGGATGGCCGGGATCCCAGCTTGGGGCTGTCCTAGACGCTGCAGCAAGACTTGCATGCGTTCCAGACTGAGATCCACACCAAAATGGCCCAGGGACTCCAGAAAGGCCGGCCAATCCCAGTCTGGGATCTGGGACAGGGTTAGGGACAAGTTGCTCTGGTTCAAGCAAAGACTCCGTCTTGCCAGGGTAGGTGAGATTTGGGATTTTTTCTAGGGATCAACAATTCTAGAGGTTCACTACAAAAGCGTCACGGATGCCCGGCTGCTTGAGCACCTCTTCCAGGATCCCATCCGGCAGGGGATCGTCCAAGCTGAGCACCATGACTGCATCGCCGCGGATGATCTTGCGCCCCACCTGCATGCTGGCGATGTTGACATTGTAGGCTCCCAGCAGGGTGCCAATCCGTCCGATGATTCCCGGCATATCCCGGTGCAGGGTCATCAGCATGTTGGCGGAAGGGGGCACATTCACCGGGAACTCGTCGATCTGGGTAATCCGCACCTCTCGCTCCCCAATCAACGCCCCCGAAACCGAGCGGATCCCATTGGGGCCGTGGGCAATCAACGTCAGGGATCCGGAATAATCTTTCAAGGAGGGATCTCGGGTTTCCACCACCCGGATGCCCCGTTCTTTGGCCTCAATGGAGGCGTTGACGTAGTTGACCCGCTCCCGCAGCGCTAGCGTCAAAAGCCCTTTGAGGGCGGCAATGACGATCGGCTGCCCATCTTTTTCCGCCAGATCTCCCTGCAGGCGGATCTCCAACTGGTTGACGCGATCCCCCGCCAATTGGCCAACCAAGTTGCCCAGGGTTTCGGCCAAGTCCAGGTAGGGTCTGAGGTTTTGCAGCACCTCTGCCTGTAAGCCGGGGATGTTCACGGCAGAGCGAGCCGGCAGCCCCAGCAACACATCGCGGATCTGCTCGGCCACATCAATGGCCACGTTCACCTGGGCTTCTTCGGTGGAGGCCCCCAAGTGGGGAGTGAGCAGGACTTCCTTGCCCAGGGAAAACAGCGGAGAGTCCTTCAGGGGCTCGTTGGCAAATACATCCAAAGCCGCTCCGGCAATTTGGCCGGATTTCAGGGCTTCGTACAGGGCTTGTTCATCCACCAAACCGCCACGGGCGCAGTTGATCAGGCGGGCGGTCGGCTTCATCATGCGAAAGGTTTCGGCGTTGAACAGGTTGGTGGTTTCAGGGGTTTTGGGAACGTGCAAGGTGATGTAGTCCGATTCCTGCACCAAAGTTGTGAAGTCCACCAGGCGCACCCCCAGTTGCTCGGCCCGCTCCACGGATAGATAGGGGTCATAGGCCAGCAGCTTCATCCCCATCGCCTTGGCAATCTGGGCCACATGGGATCCAATCCGACCCAATCCGACAATCCCCAGCGTTTTTTTGTAGACTTCTACGCCGACAAACTCTTGCCGATTCCACAGGCCCGACTTCAGAGAGGCATTGGCATCGGGTATGTGGCGGGAGAGGGCCATCATCAAGGCAATGGCGTGCTCGGCAGCGGCAATGGTGTTGCCCTCTGGGGAGTTGACCACCAGGATCCCGGCTTTGGTTGCGGCAGGCACATCGATGTTGTCAACGCCAACGCCCGCCCGCCCGATGATTTTTAAGTTCGTCCCCGCCTCGATCACCTCTCGGGTAACCCGTGTACCGGAGCGCACCATGATGGCATCGTAGTTGGGGATGACCGCGATCAACTGCTCTGGGGTGAGCTGGGTTTGCACATCCACCTGAGCGACTTGGGAGAGAATGTCGATCCCCGCCTGATCGATGGGATCTGTGACGATGACTCTGGGCATAAGCAGCGTTAGTCCAGTGGGATGGAGGGCAGTAAGAAGCAGGGATTAGCGCAAGTTGAGGTGGATCTCACCGGCTGAGCCAAACTTTGACCCAACCCCAACCGGCACACCTTAATCTACCGCGAAAGTCCGCCGGTCAGTCGAAGGCTCGCTTCTGTGGAAAGCTGCCAGCTCCCAAAGGTTCTGAAGGCCGACAAACCCATCGAGCTGGCTCGGAGGAGAAATGGGCGCACTAGGACAGGGATCCCACCGGGGCAAGATATTTTCCGTCTATGAGAAAGATGCCATTGGCAAACTGCACGCTGTAGGTGCCCAACAGCCGTCGCTGCAGGATCACCCCTTGCTCGTGCAAGCGGATCAAATGGGCCGGGCGCAACATCGGCATTGGGTCAGCCGTTTTTAGGTAAGGAGGCATTTCCACCACTTGAACCGTTGCCCCCACCGGCAGTAAACCTTGGGCTTCAGACATAATGGGAGTCCATCCTGCAGCCGTTTCTAGCTTAGGTGACATACTCCTGCACTCATGCTGATGCAAAGCGCTCCGCGCCGCTAAAGCGAAAGAGTGCGAGCTTCAAGGACTCCGTCCCGCTGACGCGAACAGTGACTCCTGTTAAGGACATTTCCTGAGCTTTAAGAACGGGATGCCCCACCGCTCTCTGCTTATCATAGCGCAGGAATCTCCGCCTCTCATCCCGACTCCCATGCTGATACATAGAGGGCGGGACTTCTCGGCGGTCTAGCTAACCCGAGCAGGATGGCAGCCCCAGGGCGGATCCCAGAGGAGCCGAACAGATTGGATCCCTGAGCAGTTATTGTAAGATTTTTATCTAAATACCAGAATTAGTCAGATAAAAAAGTAACATCTTGCCAAGGCAAGTTGGTTTCTCCAAACAAAGAAGAAGCAGCCAGCCTTTCAGGGTACTGCCAACTGATTGCCAATCTGCTATCATACCATGACCTCTCGCTACCCATTTTTTGTGTCCTTGGATACAGAAACCTCATTTGCTGAGGCAATTTAGGGGTTTTCTTGCCGTGGAGCTGTGGGCACAGGGCTTGGTAAGCTCACCTGTGGCCTATTTGCCAGCCGGATCTTTGCCGAAACTCTGTAGGAGTGTTAAGAATAGTTACGTTAGTTTACTATCTTCTCAGTTTCATATTTGTCCTTCTTCAGCGCTGCGAAACGACCATGCTAGATCCCATTCCCCCCCCAGCCCTTGAGGAATATCTCTTGCAAACGGGCATCATCGACCGTTCTCAACTGAGCCTGGCCAAGAAGCTGCAACATCGCCAGCAAGGGCCGTTGCTGATGATTCTTTTGGAGTTGAGTTTCATCGATCTGGAGCAGCTCAGCCGCCTTTTGGATTTGGGCCGCACCTACCCTTTTGACCATGCTGCAAACGCTGGATAGTCTTCAGCCCGACTGGCAACAAGCTCTGGCTCGGTGGTCTACTGCGGAGCAGGGATCCCTACTGCTGAAAAGCTGTGGGGGAAAGGATCCGGCGGAGCTGCGCAGTGTTTTGCAACAGGTCTGTGCTCCTGTCCAGCCTGTTACGTTGTTAACGGAGGGCTTAGAGGTGGTGGCCGGCCCATTGACGCTGCAAAGCTGGGATCCCCAAGCAACGGGGCATTTTGCCCACCTCTATCTGGAGCGTTCCGCCTCTAGCTCACACATGAGTCGTTTGGCGGCTGTTGTTGCTCGGTTGCGTGCCCCCGATGGATGTCCCTGGGATCGGGCCCAAACTCCGGAGTCTCTGACCCCCTACATTCTCGAAGAAGCGTATGAGACGGTAGCTGCCATTCGAGCCGGGGATCCGGCGGCGATTGCCGAAGAGCTGGGGGATTTGTTGTTGCAGGTGGTGTTGCAGTCTCAGATCTTTGCCGAGCAGAACCACTTTGATCTGGAAGCTGTGGCTGCGGGAATTGCCGATAAGCTCATCCGCCGTCACCCCCATGTGTTTGGGGATGCTGTGATGGCAGATCTTCCGGAGTTGCACCGCTCTTGGGAACAGATCAAGCAAGGGGAGCGACCGGATCAAAGCCTTGGCCAAAAACTGCTGCACTATGCCCAAAGTTTGCCTCCCCTAATGGCTGCCCTGAAAATTTCCTGCAAAGTGGTGGGGGCAGGGTTTGAGTGGCCGACGGTGGAGGGGATCTGGGCCAAGATCCGCGAGGAAGAAGCCGAGCTGCGCCGAGAATTGGAAAGGGATCCCCCCGATCCAACTCGGCAGGAAGCCGAACTGGGGGATCTGCTTTTTGCTCTGGTCAACTTGGGCCGTTGGTATGGTTTGGATGCTGCCCAAGCTCTAACCCAAACCAACCTGCGCTTTGCTCGCCGTTTTTTGCGCATGGAAGAGCTGGCTCAGGAACTGCTGGGATCCACGCCCGGCGGTGGCAAAAGCTCCCTTCTGAAAGGGCGCAGTCTCCAGGAGCTGGAAGTCCTCTGGCAACAGGCCAAGCAAGAGTATCCCTAGTTTCGTTTCTGGATGTGGGGTTGAGCCGGTGCCAGCTCTGAGGGGGTATCCGCCCACACAGTCTTGGGGCAGGTTTTCTTCGTAGGGTAGGAGCTGTTCTGAGCGCCTGTCTCTACGTCGGCCATGTCTCCAGTTTCTTCCTTTGAGCAAGCTGGGATCCCTTGTCTGGATTTGACCCCCTTTCGGGAGGGCACGGATCCGCTAGGGGTTGCAAAGGCTTTTGGGGCAGCCTTGGAGGAGGTGGGGTTTGTGGTGATCACAGGGCATGGGATCCCGGAGGCCATCATACAAACAGCCTACGAGAGAGCGAGGGCTTTCTTCGACCTGCCGCTGGAACAAAAAATGGAGGTGGTGACTCCGGATCGCGTCAAAAACCAGGGATACCTGCCGATTGGCATCGAAAGTGTAGCCGCTACCCGTGGGGCAGAGGTTCCCTACGATCTCTGTGAGGCGCTGGTGTTCAATGACCTGTTTCGGGAAGATCCACAACGGCCCCAAGCAGGGGTGGATCCGGATTCGGGCAACCTTTGGCCCACCCATCCAGCAGGACTGCGGGCTGCTCTTCTGGCTTATGATGCGGCTCTGCTTCAGCTCACCCAAACCTTGATGCGCATGGGCGCGTTGGCTTTGGATCTGCCGGAAACCTATTTTCTGCCTTTTATGGAGGGGAAAGGGGGAGTGCTGCGGGCTGTGCATTATCCTGAACAGGAGGTGGAGCCCATCCCGGGACAGCTACGCTATGGGGCTCACTCCGACTACGGTGGCTTCACGATTCTGCGACAGGATGGGGCGCCGGGAGGGCTGCAGGTGTACTCCAAAGCAGGAGAGTGGATTGATGTGCAGGCTGTTCCCAACGCCTTTGTCATCAACGTTGGCGATCTGCTATCCCGTTGGACCAATGACCGTTGGCGCTCCACGTTGCACCGCGTGGTCAATCCACCCCGATCGGCTTTCGGTTCCAGTCGCCGCCTGTCTTTGGTTTACTTTACAGCTCCTCGGGACGATGCTTGGATCGAATGCCTGCCCACATGCCAGAATGCAGCAAATCCCCCTCGCTATGCTCCTGTACAGGCTGGGGAGTACATCCGCTCTAAGCTGGAGGTTTCGATGATTGGGAAGGCAGGGCAAAGCTCTCGGAGATCTCAAACTCGGGATCCCTGAAGTCTAGAGATCTCGGGCAGACGATGCAACCGCTTCTTGGCTTTGATCTGGGAGCAGTTTGGGTTGCCTGATCTCGGTGCTCCTTTGCCTGTGATAAAACTCCTTGCCCGTCATTTGGCCTGTGCAAATTCAGATCCGCCATCTCATCGAATATCGCTACAGTCGTCCAGTCCAACTGGAGCCCCACACGGTGCGATTGCGACCGCGCTGCGACGGGATCCAAACTCTCCTGGCTTTTGAGTTGCAGGTGGATCCGCAGCCGGTGGGCCAATCGGCGCTGGTGGACCTGGAGGGCAACGCGGCGGTTCGGCTCTGGTTTGGGGATCCCACCGAGCATTTGCGCATTCAAACTCAGGCCACGGTGCTCACCCTGCGGGAGAATCCCTTCGACTATCTCCTCTGCGATTGGGCCACCAATCTCCCCATCGACTATCCCAGCACGCTGGCAGCTCAACTACAGCCTTATCTGACGGCTCAGGCGGATCCCGGCGTCCAAGCCTTGGCCTGGGAGCTATGGGATCAAGTGCAGGGGGAAACGACGGCTTTTCTGCCGGCGCTGAACCAGCGCATCTATTCAGAATGCCGCCACATCTTGCGGGAAAAGGGGGATCCCTGGCCTGCCGGCTTGACCTGGCATCGCAAAACCGGAGCCTGCCGCGATCTGGCCCTGTTGTTCATGGAGGTCTGCCGTACGGTAGGCTTGGCCGCGCGCTTTGTCAGTGGCTACCAAGTCAGCCCCTCACGGCCTTCAGGGGAGAGCATGGGCGGAGAACCTGCAGAGCCTGTGCGCCGTCATCTGCACGCTTGGGCGGAGGTGTACTTGCCGGGGGCCGGTTGGCGGGGCTTTGATCCCACCCAGGGGTTGGCCGTGGCCGATGGTCATGTGGCTTTGGCGGCCAGCGCTTACCCCAGAGATGCCGCTCCCATTTACGGCCATTGGCTGGGCAAGGGCGTTCACAGCAGTATGAGCTACACCATCCACATCCAGGCGGGATCTTCTGCGCAAAGCCAAGCCCAGCTTGCTGCAGACAGCCTTAGAACTTCACCAAAAGTGCGGAGCTGAAGTTGTAGAGCGTCAACTTGGCCGGATCCCAAAGCGAAAATTTGAGATAGCATAGCCTAGCCAAGATCTAGAGAATCTGCCGAGGGATCCCGTTGACCCAGTCTATTGATGTCCCCACCAGCGTTGATACGTTTTTGCAGGAGTTGGCCGCCATTCAGCAAGTTGGGCCGAAGCGAGTGGCCATCCTGGGCAGTCGTCATGTGCCCATTACCCACCAGTATTTGATCGAGACCCTCAGCTATGCTTTGGCCCTCACGGGCAATCAGATCCTCACATCCGGGGCTATTGGCACCAACTTGGCCGTCATTCGGGGGGCGATGCGGGCGGACATGAAGTCCTTGACGGTGATCTTGCCCCAGAGTTTGGAGCGACAGCCGGCAGAGTCGCGGGCCAGCCTGGAGCAGGTGCTGCATCTGGTGGAGCATCCGGAAAACGACCATCTTCCCTTGGCGGAGGCCAGCCGCCTGTGCAACCTGGAGATCATCGGCAAGTGCCAGCAGTTGATCTGCTTTGTCTTCCACGACAGCGTCACGCTGCTGGATGCCTGCAAGCACGCCGAGGAGCAACACAAGTTGGTCACTCTCTTCTATTTCGACTGATTTGCCCTTCTACTTTCTTCCTCGGTATTGAGCTTGCGGCAGGGGGAAGTGTTCTTGTAGCCAGGCTTCAGCTTCTGCCGGGGTGGTGAGTTCGCCGTTTAGGGTGAGATGGCGCAGTTGCTCCAAAATGGCTTGGAAGGGGCGACCTGGCTTATAACCCAGACGACGCAGATCGTGGCCGTTGAGCAGCGGCTTCACCCAGTACCACTCCTGCAAATAGCGCCAGATCAACCGCCGGGCCGGCTTGGGGGCGATCCCAGCCAACAAAATCACCGCCGGGATCCGCAGCCCCTGCAGCAGTTGCACCACCTGGGCCGGAGAGAGGGTGCCGGGATCCAATTGGGCCAACAGGGTTTGGTAATAGGAGGAATGGCTGAGGCGTTCGATGCCTGCTTGGGTGAGGTGGAGTTGGCTGGCCACCTGGGGGGCTTGGGGTAGGGTGAGGAGGAGAGCCTCTAGGCGCAGTTGCCAGATCTCCTGGGATCCCAGCTCAGGATAGCGGCGGCGAAAGTGATAAGCCCAGCGGCCCACCCGTTGCAACCGCCGGCACAGGGAGGGATCCCACTCCAGGTCGGGGTGAATACAGCGCAAAGCTCCCCATTCTGCCAGCCGCTCAAAGGCTTGGGGCCAATCGCGGGCTCCGAGAATATAGGCCAGCTCCTGCTTGAGGCGATCCCCGCCGACGGCATCGTGCAGACCACTGGCCACAGCAGCGCGGATCCATTTTTCTGTGGTCGAGTCCAGGGCGAAGCCCAGGCGCACCGCAAAGCGCACCGCTCGATAAATGCGGGTGGGATCCTCGATGAAGCTGTTGGGGTGTAATGCCCGGATGATCCCCTGTTGCAGATCCGCTTGTCCGCCGAAAAAATCCAGCACCTGTCCTCGCTGGGGGCCGTTGAGGCGCAAGGCCAAGGCGTTGATGGAAAAATCCCGCCGATAGAGGTCTTGCTGAATGGATCCCATGGCCACTTCGGGGGGAGAGGCCGGGTAGGGATAAAACTCCGTGCGGGCGCTGGCGATATCCACACAAAAGCCTCCTGGCCAGATCAAGGCCGCCGTTTGGAATTTGCCGTGGATCTCCAGCCGCGCTTCCGGGAAGCGTTGTTTGAGCGCTTGTCCCAAAATCAAGCCCCAGCCCGGGGGATCGATCCCATCCGGGGCCGAAGAGTAGGGCCCATCCACCACCAAGTCCAGATCCAGCCGCTCCAGGTTGGGCGAGGGCTGCCGTCCCCACCGGTGCAGCAGCAGATCCCGCACCGTTCCCCCCACCAGATACAACCTCAGGCCCTTCTCATCGGCGATGTGGGCGGCCTGCTCCAGCAACTGTCGATGCCGCTCCGACAGGGCCGCGAAGGTGAGATCCAAAGGGCAGGAAAGGGTGGGCAAAGCCAACTGCGGTGAGAGGGCCGGCAACTCGTGTAGGTGCCGCAACACATCGGTGCGAGTTACAATGCCCACCAACTGTCCATCCTGGAGAACCGGCAGGCGGCCAATATCCCACTGCACCATCAACCGCTGAATCTCCGCCAAGGGGGTGTCGGGGGAGAGGGTTTTCACGTCGGTGGTCATGTAGCCCTTGACGGGGGCATGGCCAAACCCGTGATGCAGGGCGATATCGATATCCCGCCGCGAGATCACCCCCACCAGGCGACCTTGAGCGTCCACCACCACCAGGCCGGAATGGCCGTAGCGCAGCAGCACCCGCTGGGCCTCGTCGATGGTGATCTCCGGTCGGATGGTGCGCACCGGAGCCGACATCAAATCTTTGGCCGTCACCGGGGGCGGGATCCGCTCTTGGACAGCCTGCCTGAGGGCCGCCATGACTTGGGCCGGGTCGGGCAAAGGCTGCTCTGGGCTGGCTTTTAACGTGGCTGCTGCAGCACAATCGTGTCCACCGCCGCCGTAGAGGGCCATCACCCTGCCCAACTGGGCAAACTCCTGCCGCGCCCGCCCGATCAGGCTGAGCCGCTCCCCCTGCCGCGCCACCAAGAGCAGCACATCCACTCCCGTCAGATCCATCAGCCGCATCACCAGGCCGGCCAAGCCGGGCACAAACTCCGGCAGCTCCAGCAGCCATTCTCCCAGGCGATACTCCCCCACCTGCTGCACCTGCATCTGGGCCAACCCCTGGCTGAGCAGCTCGCGCATCTCTGGGGTGAGGCCATCCCCCAAAAAGCGCCGCAACAAGACCAGGTTCACCCCCTGCTGCAACAGCCAGCTCAGGGCAGCAGCATCGCGGGCGGTGGTCTCCGGGAAGGTCAGGGATCCCGTATCCATGTGAATGCCCAAAGCCAGCGCCAGCCGCTCAAAAGGGCTGAGAGGGATCCCAGCAGCCTGCAGCCGCTCCACCAGCAAGGTACAGGTGGCCCCCACGGCCTCGATATGACAGTTCACCTGCTGCTGCGGCCAAAAGTTATCCAGTGGACTGGGGTGATGGTCGAAAATCTCAATCTGCGCGCCGGGGACGCTTAACCAAGCGGCAGCTTTGCCCAAGCGATCCGGATCATGACAATCCACAACAATCCACCGCTGCACCTGTCCCGGATCCACAGAGCGCAGCTCGATGAGGGGAAATTCATCTCGGTACAAGGCCAAAAACTCCTGCACCCCCGGCAGGGATCCCCCGGTCAAGGCGATGCGGGCACCCGGATACAGGCGCGCCGCTCCCACCGCCGCCCCCAGGGTGTCGAAATCCGCTGATTGATGGCACAGGATCAGATCCATTGCGGCAAGAGTTGTCGTATTCCGCTCTTCCATCCTGGCCTAAGCCGGGATCCCTCTTGTTGGAATCGGACAAGAAGAAATGAAGGGCTGCTCAACTCCGAGGGGCAAGTGAAAACCTCGAAGCTAAGTTTCAGGACGGGTGTCCGGGTTTTTATCAAAAAATTGGGTCATAACCCCGTCCTACCGCTGCGCAGAAGCAATCCAGTAGAGTGGGGAGGATGCCAGCAAGGAGCCTTCACAGGGTCGTCAGCTCCTTTTCTTTTTCTGCCAGCAGCTCATCGATCTTTTTGATATAGCGGTCGGTCAGTTTCTGGATGGCATCCTGCAAGCTTTTGGACTCATCTTCAGACAGCTCGCCATTTTTCTCTCGCTTGCGCACCGAGTCAATGCCATCCCGCCGGATGTTGCGGATCGAGACTCGCCCCTCTTCGGCCAGCTTGGCCACCTGTTTGCTCAGCTCTTTGCGCCGCTCTTCTGTCAGGGGGGGAATGTTGAGCCGCACCACCTTGCCGTCGTTGCTGGGGGTTAGACCCAGGTCAGAGGCAACAATGGCCCGCTCAATGGCTGCCAAGGTCGAGGGATCAAAGGGCTGGATCAAGAGAGTGCTGGAGTCTGGCGTGGTGAGGCTGGCCAGGGCCTTGAGGGGAGTGGGCACGCCGTAGTACTCCACCTGAATGCGATCCAGCAGGCTGGAATTGGCCCGCCCGGTGCGTACCGTATTAAAGGAGCGCTGTGTGGCTTGCACAGCTTTGTTCATCAACTCCTCAATCTCAGCTAGCTCCACGGGGTTTTCCTCGCTTTCAAAATCAGTTTCCAGATATCAGGCTCTGGCAGCAAACCTGGCACCTCTACGGTGAGCCTGACCTCAATTTTACTGCCTTGTTGGGATCCAGATGGGATCCCGTTCCTCAGAGCTGCACCTGCAGTCGGCGAATTTCTCGCCAGATGCCCCCCAGTGGGATGGTACGAGCTCAAAGCTTCCCCTAAACTGCTCTGCAGTTTACTGCACAACACAGGCACAACAAAGTTTTATGCTCTCTCGCCAAATTGGTTCTTCAACGGCCCTAGCCTGGCTGATCGGCAGCTTGAGTCTCTTGGGTTTTGGAGCGGCTGCGGCAGCCTTAGAGCTGCAGATTGTGTCCCCCAATGCTTATAAAGTGCCCTACCTGGGAATTGATGGTGTTTTCACTCTGGATACGTCCCTGGAACAATCGGCCAACGATCCGCGCAATCCAAAGCGGGTGAAGTTTGAGAAGATGGAGTTCTTCTCCTTCTACGCCGATCTGGAGGGGAAAAAGCCCCTGGCGGAAAATTGTCGCTACGCCTATCGGGGGGCTGCGCCGGATCCCTTCTACTACCCCGATCGTTCCCTCAGTTCCATCTGGGATCTGTTTCAGTTGCAGCCTGGAGCAGACGCCAGTTGCGAGACCTTCACCTACGTGATTCTGCGGGCGCCCCACGGGGATCCGGTGCATATGCACCTGCGCTACGGAGGCCGCAACAGCAGCTTCCAGGAACTTCTGAATATCAGCACTCTGCCGGAGGATCCTGCCAACTTCAACCCCTGGTGGAGCACCTACTGCGCGGAGGGGGTAACCGGCTGCGATTGATGGGCTGGGCGGCTCACAACTCCTGCCGCGCTTCCAGGGCACGGGCCAGGGTAACCTCGTCGGCATATTCCAGCTCGGATCCCATGGGCAGGCCGAAGGCCAGGCGGGTCATGCGCAAGGTGGGGGCAACCGGCTTCAGGTAATCCTTGACCACGTGCATGGTCACCTCTCCCTCTACACTGGGGCTGAGGGCGAAGATCAGCTCCTGCGGTTTTTCCCGTGCCACCCGGGCCACCAGCTCGCGGATGTGCAGTTGATCGACCCCGATCCCGTTCATGGGGGAGATGAGGCCGCCCAAAACGTGGTAGAGCCCCTTGAACTCGCGGGTGCGTTCCATCGCAATCAAATCTTTGACATCGGCCACCACGCACCACAGCAAGGGATCCCGCTGCGGCGAACGGCAAATCTCACAGGGATCCTCCGCCGACCAGTTGAAGCAGATGGAACAGTGCCGAACGGTTTGCTTGGCTTCCAGCAGGGCTTTGGCCAGGGCCTCGATCTCGCCGGCAGGCCGGTTGATCAAGTGGAGAGCTAGGCGCTGAGCGGTTTTGGAGCCAATGCCGGGCAGCCGTTGCAGCTCTTCGATGAGGCGAGCCAAGGGGCGAGTGTACATACAGAGTTAAGCAAGCGGGGTTAAGCAAGTGGGGCTCAACCCAGTCCCAACCCCGGCAGACTGATGTTTCCGGTCAGCTCTTCCATGCGTTTGCGCATCGTCTCGGCAGATTGGGTGTAGGCGTTCACCATCGCTGTCAGGAGCAAGTCTTCTACCACATCCACCGACTCCTGGAGCACTTGGGGATCCAGAGAGACCTTAAGGGGTTCTTGGTTGCCGTTTACCGTCACTTTCACCAGCCCATTGCCGGCTTCGCCGACGATCTCCATCTCTTCCAGCTCTTTTTGCAGCCTTTGAGCGCCATCGCGCACCTCTTGGGCTTTCTTGAGCGCTTCTTGGATTTTGCCGAAGGGGCCAAAGCCTCGAGTCATGGGATCCTCTCTTGGGTTATCCAGATACTGCTGTTCTACTCTACCCGTTTCCTCCCGCCGGTAAAAGCACTCGAAAGTTCAGGCCAGAAGTGCTCCGCACCGCTAAGGCGACCGGCCTTCCTTAGGTTGCCCTTAACTCTGGCAGATTATCCTCTCAAGAGAAGCCGAAGATCGACTCAAAAGCCCATCTGCTCATCGGTGTTCGCCGTCTGGAGGTGCTATGGCTCAATTGTTGCAGGATCCCCGCTCTCAAGTGGCCCAGCCCAATTCAACTTGGGTAGAGCCTTCTCCCTGGCGTTGGCGGCGCTGGATCCCGGAGCGCTGGTATGTGCATTTGGGCCTGGTACTGGCCTGCTTGGTTCTGGGATTTCCGGTGTTGTATGCCCTGATCGTGAGCACCCAGAACAATGCCGAGGTGTTCCGCTATCAATTGACCTTTGGCTCCTCTTTTGCCTTCAACTGGCATCAGGTGATGGTGGCGCGGCACTTGGGCCACTACATGGTCAACAGCACCATCGTGGCGGTGGCAATCACGGTGGGCAAGACGGTTTTGTCGCTGCTGGCCGGGCTGGCCTTTGTGTACTTCCGCTTTCCGGGCAAAGGGCTGGCCTTCGGCTTTGTGCTGATCACGCTGATGATGCCCACCGAAATCTTGATTATTGCCCTGCTGCGATTGGTCACCAACTTGGGCTGGGGATCCACCTACTACGCTTTAATCGTGCCCTTTCTGGCCAGCGCCACGGCCACGTTTTTGTTCCGCCAGCATTTTTCCAACATCCCCCGCGAGCTGGCGGAGGCCGCCCAACTGGACGGGGCCAACCCGCTGCAATTTCTCACCCAGGTGCTGATCCCTTTGAGTTGGAACGCGATTGGGGCGCAGGCGGTGATTCACTTCGTTTACGCTTGGAATATGTACCTGTGGCCCCGCTTGATCGTGCAAGGCCGAGAGCGACAAGTGGTGCAGGTGGGGCTGCAATCTCTGCTTAATCTGGATAGCTCGGCCTCCTATGGCCCCATGATGCTGGGAGCGATCATCGCCAGTATCCCGCCGCTGCTGGTGTTTATTGCGCTGCAGAAGCCCTTCATGAGCGGGTTAGCCCTCAATCGCGACAAGTAAGCCCTTAGGTTCCCTTTCATGCCCAGAGATCTACGCCGTTTTATTGCTCTGCTGGAATCCCGTGGTCAGCTCCGCCGCATTTCCGCGGAAGTGGATCCCGACCTGGAAATTGCCGAGATTGCCGATCGCCTCTTGGCCTGCGGGGGGCCGGCGCTGCTGTTTGAGCGGGTGAAGGGATCCTCAATGCCGCTGCTCATCAACACCCTGGGCACGGTGGAGCGCATTTGCTGGGCGATGGGGATGGAGCAGCCGCAGGAGCTGGAGACCTTGGGGAAAAAGCTGGCCTTGCTTTACCAGCCGCGGCCACCGCGGAGCTTTGCCCAGGCGGTGGAGTTGGGACAAGCTCTGTTTAGCGTACTCAAAGCTAAACCCAGCCGGGATCTGCTTCCTCCCTGTCAGCAGGTGGTGCGGCGGGGAGAGGAAGTGGATCTCACCCAGTTGCCCCTGTTGCGGGTCTATCCCGGCGATGCCGGACGGGTGCTGACCTTGGGCCTGATGGTCACCAAAGACCCGGAAAATGGGATCCCCAACGTGGGGGTGTACCGCCTGCAGTTGCAAAGCCGCAACACCATGACGGTGCAATGGCTGTCGGTGCGGGGGGCGACTCGGCATCTGCGCAAAGCGGCGGCCCTGGGCCAAAAGTTGGAGGTGGCAGTGGCGGTGGGGGTGGATCCGGTGGTGATTTTGGCGGCGGCCACACCTCTGCCGGTGGATCTGTCCGAGTGGCTGTTTGCCGGTCTCTACGCCGGAGAAGGGTTGCACCTGGCTCAGTGCAAAACGGTGGATCTGCAGGTGCCGGCCCATGCTGAGATCGTTTTGGAGGGCACCATCACCCCTGGGGAAGTGGCCCCCGATGGGCCTGCCGGGGATCACATCGGCTACTATGGCCCCCGCAACGAGCAGGCCCCTCTGATTCGCTTCCACTGCTTGACCCACCGCCGGGATCCCATCTACCTCACCACCTTCAGCGGCAAGCCCCCCAAAGAGAACGACATGATGGCGCTGGCCCTGAACCGCATCTACACCCCCATCCTCAGGCAGCAGGTGCCGGAGATTGTAGATTTCTTTTTGCCGATGGAGGCGCTGGGCTACAAAGCAGCCATCCTCTCCATCGACAAGGCCTACCCTGGCCAGGCGCGGCGGGCGGCTTTGGCTTTTTGGAGTACCCTGCCCCAATTTAGCTACACCAAGTTTGTGATCGTAGTGGACAAAGACATCAACGTCCGGGATCCACGGCAGGTGCTCTGGTGCCTGTGCTCGCGGGTGGATCCGCAGCGGGATGTGTTTATTCTGCCGGACAACCCCTTTGACACCTTGGACTTTGCCACCGAAAGACGGGGTCTGGGAGGCAAGATGGGCATTGATGCCACCACCAAAATTCCCCCAGAAACCGATGCTCCCTGGCGGGATCCCCTCACTCCGGATCCAGAAGTAGCCCGCCTGGTGGATCGCCGCTGGGCAGAATATGGCCTGGCGGATCTCGATGGGCAGCCGGCGGATCCCCGCCTGTTTGGATACGATCTCTAGGCCCGCAGGGCCTCAATGGGATCCAGTTGCGCCGCTTTGCGGGCCGGGAAAATGCCAAAGACTAGCCCAATCCCAGTGGAAAGGGAGAACGCCACTCCCACTGCCACCCCATCGACTTGGGTGGCCAAGGGGGTGAACACCTGCACCGCCACCAGCAGGCCGCTGCTGAGGAGGATCCCGAGCACTCCCCCGGTCGCGGCAATGAAAATCGCTTCGGCGGCAAACTGCTGCAAAATCTGGCGGCTATCGGCCCCGATCGCCTTGCGCAGCCCGATCTCATGGGTGCGTTCCGCAACTGAGATAAGCATCACATTCATGATCCCCACCCCTCCCACCAGCAGGGAGAGGGCCGCCGTGCCCGTCAGCAGCACCCGCAACAGGCTCAAAATCCTGGCCGACCCATCCAGGAGCACTTTCTGGTTGCGGATGATGAAGTCATCTTCTCCCACCAATTGGTGCCGCTGGCGCAGCAGGTTGCGGATTTGGAACTCGGCAGCAGGCAGATCGGCTTCAGAGCGGGCCGAGACGAAAATCGCCGTCAGCTCTGTGCCGTAGGGGGAGCGTCGCCCGACCAACTGATTGGCCACCACATCCACCGGCAGAAACACTCCGGCATCGCTGTTGCCAAACACCGTCGGCTTCGAGCGCAAAGTGCCGATTACCTCGAAGGGCAAGTTGTTCAGCAGGACGGTCTCCCCAATAGCAGCGGCGGGATCCAGGCCGAACAACTGGCTGGCGGCATCGCTGCCCAGCACCACCACCGGGCGCTGTTCCTCGATATCCGAGGGCAAGAGGAAGCGGCCTGCCTCGATCTCTAAGTTCAACACCGACAAATACTCCGGCCAAGTGCCGGTGGCCTCGTAGCGGCGATCCACTCCACCTCGCACCGCGCGCACATTGGTGCCCAGGCTGGGGACGGCTGCTGACACGGCAGGCACTTCCGCAGCAATGGCTCGCACATCCTCCAAAGTGAGGGGGCGGATGTTGCCGGCATCGACCAGGCCCAAGTTGGCCGAAAAGACGATCAGCAAGTTGGTGCCCAGAGAGCGAAATTGATCCACCGCCATCTCTTGGGCGGCGTAGCCAAATCCGGCAATGGCCACCACCGCCGCATTGCCGATGAGGATCCCGAGCATGCTCAACCCCGTGCGCAGGCGATGCCGTCGCACCATTTGCCAGGCCATTTTGGCCGCCGTTGCCAGGCTCATGGCTGTTGCTCCGCTCTTTTAATCAAAGTCTCTAGGTTCACCCCAGGAGGCAGGGCAGTAAAGACCCGATCCCCTGCCTGCAGACCAGAGAGGATTTGGGTAACTCCACCCTGAGTGATGCCCGTTTCCACGCGGCGATAGACAGGTTGCCGGCTTTGGGGATCCAGCAGGAGCACGCCTTCCTGGCTTTCCTCCCGGAGGATAGCCACTGAGGGCACCGTCAGAGCCTGAGGCTGGGGATCCCCAATGAAATCCACCGAAACAGTCATGCCGGTGCGCAAAAAGTCGGCCCCAGGCTCCGGTTCAACGAAGACCCGAAAGACGGTTACCTCTCGCACCACCACCGTAGCGGGTGCAATCCGCTTCACCCGCCCCTGCACCAGGCGGTCGGGGTAGGCCAGGGAGCGGATCTCCACCGGCTGACCCACCCGCACCTGGGCAATCTGGGCTTCTGGCACTTCTGCCCGCACCTCAATTCCCTGAGCCAGCGCCAAAATGGAACTGGAAGAAGCTGCGGTGGCATCGGAAGCTGCTGTTGTGGGAGCTACAAAGGATCCCACCTCGGCAAAGCGCTGCACCACCACACCGGAAAAGGGGGCGCGGACTTCGGTGTCAGCCAACCGGGATTGCCGTTGGGCCAGCTCGGCTTGTGCCTGGGCAATTTGGGCTTGAATTTGCTGTAGGGTTTCCGGGCGGCTCCCCAGTTGCAATCGCTCCAACTCCTGTTGAGCAGCTCGCAAATCCGCTTGCGCTTGTTCCAGGCGGGCCGAGCGTTGATCCAGCTCGCTGCGGGCTACCACCCCCGCCTGCACCAGGGCCTGGATGCGCTCTAACTCCCTCTGAGCCAAGTCCACCTGCGACCGGGCAGCATCCACCCTGGCCTGGGCCGCCGCGATCACCTGGGGGCGCTCTCCGGCCTGTTGCTCCGCTAGACGGGCTTGCAACTCTTGAATGCGGGCTTGGGCTTGGCGAATGCCACTGGCGAGATCGCCGTAGTCCATCCGGGCCAATAACTGCCCTGCCACCACTTCATCTCCCTGATCCACCAACAGTTCCGCCAGGCGACCCGACTCGCGAGGGCTGACATTCACCTGGCGGAGCGGCTGCACCTGGCCGCTCACCCGCAGGCGTTGGGTGAGATCCACCACTTGAACTGGGACTGTTAACCTTTCCAGCCGTTCTGCCCTCTGCTGCTGAAGCTGACGCTGGATCAGGAGACCGCTGCCCCCTAGGCCGGCCAACAGCAAGCCCAGGAGCATCCAGCCGAAGGGAAATCTCTGGCGGCGGGGTTTGCTTTGCGGCAGAGGCTGCTCTGCAAGCTTGGGAGTAGACAGGGATCCCGTCTTGGGCTCATCGGTGTGCAGGATCACAAAAGTCTCCCGTTTGTAACAAAAGCTTTATCTTTGTCTAGCCTATTGGAAAAATGGGGGAAGCGTAAACACGGTTTCCCGCCTCTTGAGGTCTATTCGGCCAGCTCTGTACAAAAAACAGGGACGATTGCTACGATGGTTGACTGCCGGTAGCGCGGGAAGGCCATGAACGTTCGCATCAACGCTGAGGAGATCATCCGCTCCATTGAAGCTGCCCAGATGAAGCCGGATCTGCCGGAGATTCGGGTTGGCGATCAGGTACGGGTGGGAGTTCGCATTCAAGAGGGGGGCAAGGAGCGGGTACAAGCCTTTGAGGGCACGGTCATTGCCATGCGCCACTCCGGTATCAACCGCACCATTACGGTGCGCAAGGTTTTCCAGGGAATCGGCGTGGAGCGGGTTTTCCTCATTCACTCCCCGCGCATCGAGTCGATTCAGGTGCTGCGGCGAGGTAAAGTGCGCCGGGCCAAGCTGTTCTATTTGCGGGATCGGGTGGGCAAAGCCACTCGCATCAAGGCTAAGGCAGAGAGCCCAGATAGTTGAGGAACAGCTCCTCTGAAAATTAGGTGTACCTGCTACACTGGGTAAGCGGGTGTAACCTTTGGCCAATGCGTCCTTAGTTCAGTTGGTAGAACGTCGGTCTCCAAAACCGGATGTCGGGGGTTCGAGTCCTCCAGGGCGCGCTAACCGTCAGACCCCCTTCTGTGGCGATGGCTTCAGGTGGAAACACCCCATCCAAGGTGGTTTTTGCAGCCATGAAGTCCGTCAGTGTACCCAACCTACTCCCTGCGCTGCTGCTGGGGCTGCTGTTTTGGCTAGGGATCCCTATCTGGCCTGGATCGGGTGTGGTGGCAACGGCAGCGAGCAACAGGGTAGATCACGAGATCGATCGACTGTTTGAGGAGGCCTTTGCGGCTACTCAGAGGGGAGATTTTGCCCGGGCGGAAACCCTGTGGACTCAACTGTTGCAGATCCAGCCGGACAACCCGGCCCTGTGGAGCAACCGGGGCAACGCCCGTGTCAGCTTGCACCAACTGCAGGCAGCTCTGGAGGATTATGCTGAGGCCATTCGTTTGGCCCCTGAGGCACCGGATCCCTATCTCAACCGAGGGGCTGCTTTGGAGGGGTTGGGGCGGTGGCAGGAGGCGATTGCCGATTATGAGCGGGTGTTGCAGTTGGATCCCAACGATGCGGCGGCCTACAACAACCGTGGCAATGCGGAAGCAGGGCTGGGCCAATGGCAACAGGCTTTGGCCGACTACCGCCGCGCCACAGAATTGGCTCCCGACTACGCCTTCGCTCAGGCCAACTATGCTTTGAGCCTCTACCAGGTGGGTGAAACAGAAGCTGCTCTGCGCTTGATGCGGGCTCTGGTGCGCAAGTACCCGAAGTTTCCAGATATGCGGGCTGCTCTCAGTGCCATCCTTTGGGTGCAGGGTCGGCAAGGAGAGGCCGAAAGTCATTGGGTGGCTGTGCAAGGGCTGGATCCCCGCTACGCCGACCTGGAATGGGTGAAAACCGTCCGCCGTTGGCCACCGGCGATGGTGGCAGCTCTGGAGCGTTTCCTTTCTCTCAAGTCGTGAGGATCGGGATCGCGTCGGAGATACCCTGGGCCTTGGCTCTGCGCATTGGCGAAACGGTTGCTGGGGATCCCCGCAGCCAGAGTCTCAGGTTACATCCTGTCTGGGGGGATGGAGATTGCTAGATTGGGATCAAGCCGAGGGCGGATTCCAGCAGCAGGCTTAACCCAGAGCCAAGAGAGCGCAGAGGGATCCCAAAGGCTTTCAGCGAGCTGTGAAAAAAACTGTGTAAGGGATTGCTTCCTGCGACACCTTTTCGCCTTCTTCTTCGTCTGTTTCAGTCCTATCGCGGCGCGTGGTATCAACGTGAGTGCAATGGCTTGTTTCTCTCGCTCTTCTTCCTTCTTCCCTGATGGGAGAGGGAGGCTGCGAAATCACTGGAGCTGGGCAGGGCTGTTGCTCATGGTTCTGCAGCTTGGGCAACCCGCCGTGGCTCAGACGGAAACCCGAGTTTGGAGCGGAACCGGCCAAATTTTGAGCGGCCAGGGGCAGGGGGCGACGGTGCAATTGATCTTGGAAACGGGTGGCGGGCGTATCTGGAGCCAATCGGGGCCGGCTTTGGATGCACCCTTTTCCGGCGGCCATATTTCGGTAACCAGCGGTGATGGCACCTGGCAAATTCAATCGCAAGGGGATCAGTTGTTGGTCACCTTTTACCGCGGCGAGCAGATCATCCGCTGGCAACTGCGGCCCATGGGCGAGATCCCCAGCTCTTCTCCTTCTGCGCCATCCAGCTCCCTGAGCAGTGACTCCGCCCAGCCCGTAGCGCTGCCCGTCCAAGAGCTGGTGATTCCAGTACTGAAGAATTTGCCCGGCAACCCCTGAGGGATCCCTGCCCCGCCGGTTCTCGACCCATGAAACCTGGTGCGTTGGCCGCTGGGGCTATCAAACCTGTGGCCACTGGAATGGGCTGGGATGATTTTGGGGGCGGTGGGCCTGGGGATCCTATCCCATCGGCAGTTAGCCCGCCTGTTGTTTAGCTGAGCAGCGGGACACAGGGCAGGGGCAGTTGAGCCGCTGCCGCCGCATCCAGCAACCACAGCAGCCGTCCTCTGGGGTTTACGCGCTGGCAGGGTAGGTGGGCCTCGGTGGTCAGCGCCTCTTTCACGATGGGGGCTTTGTTCGCTCCGGTTACCAGGAACACCACCTGGGCTGCTTGGTTCAGAACAGGATAGGTCAAGGTTAGACGCGGCTCCTGCCCTTTTTGCCCCACCGTCACCCAGCGGTGCTGCACCTGCAGAGCGGCGGTGTCGGGAAATAGAGAAGCTGTGTGGCCGTCTTCCCCCACCCCCAGCCATACCAGGTCGAGAGAAGGGCACTCTGCACCGAAAATCTGCCGCAGGGTCGCCTCGTATTCGGCAGCATCGCGAAGGGGATCCCTCGCTAAACAGGATGGGCCAGATTATGCTAGCAGCCTACACCCTTGCTCTGGGATCTAGCTAGAGGGTTGGGCCATCCCTGCTCAAGTTGCTAGACCTACCAGCGCAGCAGCGCCGCTGCTCCCTGAAACTCGTGGAGCAAGCGCTCTTCAGCTTCGCCGCGAACGAACTCCAGTTTAGCGCCAAAATCGCGGCCTAGCACCCACACCAGATCCCGCAGGGGTGCCGGCTGTGGCTCTGGGCAAAGGAGCTGGGCCATCTCCTGGGTTCCTCCCACAAAGCCGTCTGGGCAGCGCCAGATGGTGGCCTCTAGCCTCCAGGGCAGGACAAGGATTTCCACCCGGCCTAGCTGGAGGGCGTCCAGCACCGCATCCAAGCCCCAAGCGCCGGGCTGCTCTCGAATCCGCTCCAACAAAGCCAGCTCTCCTCGGCGCTCAGCGGCCTCCAGGACGGGTACCACTCGGTCGAGGATGTCTTGCGGCGTCGGTGTGTGAAGGTTGGCGGGGTGCCCCACCCGCGCGACGATGCGGTTGCGTAGGCCGCGGTTGAGATAGCCCTCAAAGTGGGACACCTGCCAGGCTTCGCCCATGAGCACCAGCCGCTCAATGCCCAGGCGATCCACTGCCTTATCCAGGGCGGAAGCCAGGTGCAGGTAGAGCTTGTGCATCCAGAGGCTGACCTTGGCCGCCTCCCGCTCCTTGGGGGAAAGCTTGTCGAAGGTGCCACCGCTGCGGGCGCGACGTTCGGCAACGGCATTTTCAATGCGGCCGGCCAGCTTCTGCAGTTCCTGCCATTCCTCGGCGCTGATGTTGGCAAAGATTTCCGTGTCCTCTCGCAGTTCTCCCAAAAAGAGCTCGTAGAAGCGCCACCTGCTGCCAGACAGGTGCAACACCCCACCCCGCTCGTATTCATCAAAGGCAAAGAAAAGGGGCGTGAGGTAAGGTTCCCCCCAGCGGGCCTCCACCCGCCCATGGGCCAGATCCACCACCGGCAGCTCCACCTGCAGGTCGATTCGGCGCAGCACTGGCTTGCCGGCGGGATTGCGGCTGGCAAAAAGAACCAGGGTGCGGGCTGAAGGGCGCTCCTGCTCTACTAGAGCAAGGACTTGCTCGCAGAGGGAGTTATCAGGCTTGCTCTCCTCCCTCTCCAGCAGCTCCTTGAGGGTATTCTTGATGCGCCTCACCCAGGCGCGACCCGCATTTTCGGGACGAGCAGGGTTGGTGTCGGCATATATCGAGACCACGGGCTTGCTGCTGTCGTCAAAGGCAGCTTGCAGATCCTGGATCAGGGTGTTGAGTTCGTCCATGGTCTTGAAAAGGGGCGTCGCTGGGGCTCAAGCGTAGCAGAAATAAGATAAATAAGATTAAGGGAAAGCGAGGGATCCGGCCCTAGCTGAAGCCCAGTTGGGCTCGGCTTTGAGGAGAAGCTTCTAGCATAGCCCGCGCCTAGAGCCGAGCGGCTGCGCTGCCCTCCAGATCCGCTGGCTCCGATTGGTCTGCCGGCGGCGGAGTCTCCTGTAGCTCAAGGGCCAAGAGAGTTTGGATCCCGTGTCAGCGATGCTGCAGTTCAGGGTGCGTGGCTCTGGCTGTACCGGGCGACTGTAGGGATATTCGGCCGACTCCAGGGGGAGAGTGGCAATTGGCAAGCTCCTCTCCTTTGGAAAACCAGCTGCAAGGCGGCCCTTGGCAAGGGTGTTGCCCAAGCTGAGGAGGTGGCCAAGGCGGTTGAGGAAGCCCTCTAAAGAGCTGTCCGCCGCGCAAGCGCCCAAGTTTGTCTGGTGCCAGAGGCTGAGCTGGAGCTCCTTGAGAACCTGGCTAGGCGGCGCGGCTTCTTTCCTCTCCCTCCAGGTGGACTTGCCCTTCCAGCAAAGCCAGGGTCAGCCGGTCAAGGGCCTCCAGATCCAATTCGTCGTAGAACCATTCTTGGAGAAGAAAGCAGATTTGGGATTCTTGTTCGCGGGTGAGGCAGGCACTCTGGAGAACCGATTCGACAATTGGGCGAATGGACATGGGGCAGCGCTCTAACTCAGCTACCCCTATGAAATTCAGAAGGAGGGGGAGACAGCCGTGATCCAAGTCAAATGGCCATCCTCAGTCAGGGCCTAGCCAAGCAAGCCCACTGCCGGCAGGGGCAACTCTGCCGCCGCTGCCGCATCTAGCAGCCACCGCAGCCGCCCTTTGGGGTTGACACTCTGACAAGGCAGGTGGGCCTCCGTCGTCAGCGCCTTTTTGACAATCTCGGCTTTGCTGGCTCCGGCAACCAAAAACACCACCTGGGCCGCCTGGTTTAGGACAGGATAGGTCAGGGTCAGGCGCGGCTCCTCTCCTTTCTGCCCCACGGTTACCCAGCGGTGTTGCACCTGCAGGGCGGCTGTGCCGGGGAACAAGGAAGCCGTATGGCCGTCCTCCCCCACTCCCAGCCAGATGAGATCAAAGGCAGGACATTCGTTGCCGAAAATCCGCCGCAGGGTCGCCTCGTATTCCGCTGCATCTCGCAAGGGATCCCCTGCATGGGTAGGCATGGGGAAAACTTGAGCCGCCGGGATCCCGATCTGCTCCAGCAAGGTTTCCCGCACCATACGGTAGTTGCTCTCAGGGTGATCCGGGGGAACATAGCGCTCATCCCCCCAGAACAGCCAGGTTTGTTGCCAAAGGATCCCTGGGGTTTGGGCCAGGGCAGCATACAGCTTCTTGGGGGTGCTTCCCCCGGCCAAGACCACCGTAAAGCGTCCCCGCTCGCGAATGGCAGCGGCTGACCGACCTTGCCAAATCTCGATGGCCCGTTGGATTAAGACGGGGCCCTCCGGAAAGATCTCCAACTGGAATCCCTGCATACACCGAAGCCCTACTGCCGACCTATGCTGGGTCAGCCGACCTGCACCAACACTTTACCGAAGGGATCCCCTAAGCGGGGCAAACACTAGGAAGCCACCGCCAGCTCTTTGGCTTCTGCCCGAATTTGCTCGTAGAGGGCGCGCAGCTTCAGGCCCACGATGATCTGAATCAGACCAGAGCCATTGCGGGATCCCGGGTATTCCGGGTGCTTGCGCAACAGTTCCGTCAGCTCGCCATAGTAGCGGGTGGACAGGTTGCTCAGGTGGTTCTCGATGTAGATGACCTCTTCCAGCTTGTCGAAGGTGCCGTCGATCTCCAGAATCGAAACCGGGTGCTCGAAGTAGGTGGAAGGGCCATAGTGGAGGCGGATCCCTGGGTAGGAACAAGTCAGCTTTTTGCCGCAGGGGATCCAATCGATGGTGGAGCCTTCGTCAAAGAGATAGACATGGTCGAAGTACTTCACCCCTTCCCGCTGGATCAGCCGCACCCGCAGTACTTTGTGCTCTGGATCCAGCTCCGGCAACAACTGGGTAGGCAAAACCTCAATGACGGCATCGGCGTACTGCTTCTGCACATCGACATAGGCTTCAAAGTCCGGGCGGCGAGCCTCGATTGAGCGCAACACATCTTCGTAGGTGTGGCCCCGCTCGGCCATGTCCCGCTTCACTTTCCAAGCAATCTTGATCTCTGGGGCCAGATCCAAGTACACCTTGAAGTCCAGCAGCTCGCGCACCCGCTCTTCATACATGGGATGCAGCCCCTCTAGGACGATGATGCGGTTGGGCTCCACCAGCTCCGGCGGGTCAATCAGCCCCGTCTCGTGGTTGTAGATGGGCTTCATCACACTTTGGCCGTTCTTAAGCGCCTTGGCCTGCTCGTACATCAGGTCGAAGTTGTTGGCGCGGGGATCCAGCGCCGTGATGCCCTTCTCTTTGCGCTGGTAGCGATCCAAGGAGTGATAGTCGTCCAGACAGATGGTGGTAATCAGATCCCGGCCAAACAGATCCCCCAGCCGGCGTAAAAAGGTGGACTTGCCACAGCCAGAATCTCCGGCGACACCAATCATCACAACACGATTAGGACTGCTTGCCATGGGAACTCCTTGGGGACGGGCAGGGCAAAACTGAGAAAAAGGCTCTAAAAAGTTACCAACTGTTACGGCCTTGCATGATACCAAATGAAGCCGTTACCTCACAACCCGCTTGTGGGCCAGAGAGGTGGGCACCCTAAGCAACAATTTAACAAAAAATGCATATTCTTGGCCGATGGGCTTGGCTGAGACCCCTTTTCCAGGGTTGCCGCTCTCAGGATCGGCATAGGGGTCTGGTGAAGGTCGTCTGCTGTTCTTCTGGCAAGTTCCGTTTGAGCAGCCGGGCTGCTATGGTGTTTGCTATCTGTAAACTCATTTCCTCCCAGAGCCAGGAGCAGATCACGGTTATGGTTGCCAGCGCAGAAAAGCGAGAGGTTGTCGTCAATCTGTATCGTCCCAACGCCCCCTTGATCGGCCAATGTGTGGAGACCTACTCCATTGTCGGCGAAGGGGCACCCGGACTGACTAAGCACATTGTGCTCAGCTTGCCGGATCCCAACTACCGCTACCTAGAAGGGCAAAGCGTCGGCATCATTCCTCCTGGTGAAGATGCCAAGGGCAAACCCCATAAGCCCCGCCTTTACTCGATCGCTTCCACTCGCTTTGGCGATGATGGGGAGGGGCGCACCGTCTCTTTGAGTGTGAAGCGGGCCGAATATGTCGATAAAGAGACGGGCCAACCGGGGGTGGGGGTCTGCTCCGGCTTCCTCACCGATTTGAAGGCAGGCGACGAGGTGATGATCACGGGGCCATCGGGGAAAACCTTCCTGTTGCCTGAAGATGAGAATGCCAACCTGATCTTGATCGCCACCGGCACCGGCATTGCCCCTTTTCGCGCCTTCATCAAGCACCTGTTTGAAGAGGATCCCAACTATCAGGGCAAGATCTGGCTGTTCTTTGGGGTGCCCACCACTTCCACCTTGCTCTACCACGGGGATCTGGAGGCCTGGAAAGCCCAGTACGGGGATCGCTTCCGCGTCGATTACGCCATCAGCCGCGAGCAACAAACCCCCGATGGCAAGAAAATGTACGTGCAAAACCGCATGGCCGAGTACGGCGCCGAGCTGTGGGAGATGCTGCAACAGCCCAACACCTACACCTACATCTGCGGCCTCAAGGGGATGGAGGACGGGATCAACAACGTCATGGGGCCTTTGGCCGAACAAGCCGGTCAGGATTGGAGCAAGTTCCAGAAGGAACTGAAGAAAGCAGACAGGTGGCACGAAGAAACCTACTGATCCCTGCTTGTCGGGTTTTCAGAGCCAAAGGGATCCCGCTCCTCTGCAAGGTGCCGGATGAGGCTATCCGTACCGTGTGGTCGATGGGCAATAGTTTGTGGCACAGGCTGGGCAGCTAGGGGACAAGAATGTGGTGCAGGAGCTCCTTTCCCGAAGTGCTTCGTGAAACTCGTGACCAGAGCCTTGCCCGAGAGCTGTGCTCCGCCGGCGCGATTGGCGTGGGGAGTATGTCAAAATGCTTCTATCTCCCAGCGTGAGCGCTTTTTTCCCAGGAGCATCGAACCGTGGACGCGCGCTACAATCCCCAGGCCATCGAGAGCAAGTGGCAAGCCCACTGGCGTGAAATCGGGCTGGATCGCACCCCAGAGCTGAAGGACGGGAGCCGCAAATTTTATGCCCTGTCCATGTTCCCCTATCCCAGCGGCAACCTGCACATGGGGCATGTGCGCAATTACACCATCACCGATGTGATTGCCCGCTACAAGCGAATGCAGGGATACGCGGTGTTGCACCCGATGGGCTGGGATGCCTTTGGCCTGCCGGCGGAGAATGCCGCCATCGACCGGGGGATCCCACCGGCCAAGTGGACCTACCAAAACATTGCCCAGATGCGGGATCAGTTGCAGCGGTTGGGCCTGTCCTACGACTGGGAGCGGGAGATTACCAGTTGTTCGCCGGACTACTACAAGTGGACGCAGTGGATCTTCCTGCAATTTTTGCAGGCGGGCTTGGCCTACCAGAAAGAGGCGGCGGTGAACTGGGATCCGGTGGATCAGACGGTGTTGGCCAACGAGCAGGTGGATGCGGAGGGGCGTTCCTGGAGATCCGGCGCCCTGGTGGAAAAGCGCATGCTCAAGCAGTGGTTTTTCAAAATCACCGCCTATGCCGACCAACTGCTGGCGGATCTGGAAAAGCTCTCCGGCTGGCCGGAGCGGGTGCGCACCATGCAGGAGAACTGGATCGGCCAATCGGTGGGGGCTAAGGTGATTTTCAAAACCGAGGCAGGGGACGAGCTGGCAGTGTTCACCACCCGGCCCGATACCCTCTGGGGGGCCACCTTCATGGTGATGTCGCCGGAGCACCCCTTGGTGGACAAGCTCACCACTGCCGAGCAACTGCAGGCCGTCAGAGCCTATCAAGCCCAGGCCGCTGCCCGCAGCGAGATCGAGCGCAGCGCTGAAGACCGGGAAAAGACAGGGGTTTGGACGGGATCCTACGCCATCAACCCCGTTAACCAAGAGCGGATCCCCATCTGGATTGCCGACTATGTGTTGATGGGCTACGGGACGGGGGCCATCATGGCTGTGCCTGCCCACGACCAGCGGGATTTCGAGTTTGCCCGCAAGTTCGGCCTGCCCATCAAGCGGGTGGTGCAGCCGCCGGAGGGTTCTCCGGCCTCAGCGGATCGCGCCAGCGGGACGGAGTCCTCAGAACTGCAGGCTGCCTGGACGGGGGAAGGGGTGATGATCAACTCTGGCCCCCTAGACGGGATCCCGGTGGGCAAAGGCCCAGGGCAAAGCGTGGAAAGAGCCATCGCCTGGCTGGAAGCCCAGGGGCTGGGGGAAAAGCAGATCAACTACCGCCTGCGGGATTGGCTGATCTCGCGGCAGCGCTACTGGGGTTGTCCCATCCCGGTGATCCATTGTCCCCACTGTGGCATTGTGCCGGTGCCGGAGAAGGATCTGCCGGTGCTCTTGCCGGAGGATGTGGAGCTGACGGGGCGAGGGGGATCCCCGTTGGCCCAGTTGGAGGACTGGGTGAAGGTGAAGTGCCCCACCTGTGGCGCGGAGGCTCGCCGGGAAACCGATACCATGGACACCTTCATCTGCTCGTCGTGGTACTTCCTGCGCTTCAGCGATGCCCGCAACGACCGAGAGATCTTCCGCAAAGACCGGGTGAACGCCTGGCTGCCGGTGGATCAGTATGTGGGTGGCATTGAGCACGCCATCCTGCACCTGCTCTACTCCCGCTTTTTTACCAAGGTGTTGCGGGATCGGGGGCTGCTGGATTTTGACGAGCCGTTCCTGCGTCTGCTCACCCAGGGGATGGTGCAAGGGCGCACCTACTACAACCCCAACAAGTCCGGCAAGGATCGCTGGATCCCGGCAGCTCTGGTGAAGGATCCCGACAACCCCACAGATCCGGAGACCGGCGAACCCCTGGAAGTGATCTATGCCACCATGTCCAAATCCAAGGGCAACGGCGTGGATCCCGAGGAGGTGCTGGCCCACTACGGGGCGGATACGGCCCGCATGTTTATCCTCTTCAAGGCCCCGCCGGAGAAGGATCTGGAGTGGGACGATGCCGATGTGGAGGGGCAATTTCGCTTTCTCAACCGCGTCTGGCGGCAGGTGTACGAGTTTGTCGTTCGCGGTAGCGGGACGGAGTCCTTGCAGAGCGGGGCCCCAGAGCTGTTGCCGGCCAAGGTCGAGGTGGGATCCCTGACCAAGGCGGAAAAAGATCTGCGCCGGGCCATCCACACCGCCATCAAGGAAGTCAGCGAAGATCTGGAAAAGGATTATCAATTCAACACCGCCATTGCCGAGCTGATGAAGCTGAGCAATGCTCTGGGGGAGGCCGGGATCCCGGATTCGCCGGTCTATGCAGAGGGGATCCGCACGCTGGTGTTGCTGATGGCGCCTTTTGCCCCCCATATTGCGGAGGAGCTGTGGCAGGCGCTGGGGGGCGCAGACTCGGTGCATCGGCAGTCTTGGCCCAGCTATGACCCGGCAGCGCTGGTGGCCGACACGGTGACCATTGTGATTCAGGTGAACGGCAAATTGCGCGGCTCGTTTGAGGCCCCTGCCGAGGTAACGCCGGAGGAGCAGGAACAGTTGGCCCTTCGGTCAGAAGCAGCGCAGAAATACCTGGAGGGGGCAACACCCAAAAAAGTGGTGGTGGTGCCGAAAAAGCTGGTTAACTTTGTCCTGTGACATACTCCCGCACTCATGCTAACGCAAAGCGCTCCGCGCCGCTAAAGCGAAAGAGTGCGGGCTTCAAGGACTCCGTCCCGCTGACGCGAACAGTGACTCCTGTGAAGGACATTTCCTGAGCTTTGAGAACGGGATGCCCCACCGCTCTGTATTTGATGTTTATCGCCGCGTTGTGGTCTCGGCCTAGTTCCAGTCCACAATGCGGGCAAGAGTGCCATCTGTCTCGAATGGTTTTCGGTACTTTCTGACCACACTGAGAACAGTTTTGGCTTGTGCCGCTTGGATCCACTGCAATCGCCCTCAGTCCAGCTCTTTCAGCCTTGACTGCGAGGATTTGCAGGAATTGCCCCCACCCAGCGTCATAGATGGATTTCGCTAGTCGGGTTCTCGCAATACCTTT
>NZ_JBSSCS010000033.1:0-30968 GCF_054060015.1 Thermostichus sp. MS-CIW-25 | reverse complement strand
GGAAATGTCCTTCACAGGAGTCACTGTTCGCGTCAGCGGGACGGAGTCCTTGAAGCCCGCACTCTTTCGCTTTAGCGGCGCGGAGCGCTTTGCGTCAGCATGAGTGCGGGAGTATGTCACAGTCGAGGCCGTTCATGTCAGTTGGGCTTGACGTTGAGAGAGTAGAGGGGATTCAGACGGTTGCAAGGGGCGAGTGGCAAAGAAAGTTTCGTAGATACAATCGCCAACATGGTTCATTTGTAGCTGCAATTTGTCGAGAAACTCATGTAAGCCCTGCTCCATAATGTCGTCGATGGTCAGGTAGTCCAGCTCAGAACGCAGGCGGCCCAAAGCTCGCTCGCTGGGATCCCGCCAAGTATCGGCTGGGGTGCCGGTGATTTGGTGCAGGGATCGATCCGCATGAATAAGACAAAACTGAATGGAGCGGGGAAATTGCCGATCCAAAATCAGGAAAGAGGCCACCTCTCTGGGATTGATGCGGTGCTGGCGGCTGTATTTCCGGTACATTTCATAAGCACTGGCCGACTTCAGCAAAGCAATCCACTGCAACTCATCCAAAGCCGTACCCACATACTGCAGAGAGGGCAGCAAGATAAAATACTTAACATCCAAAATGCGCGCCGTTTTGTCTGCCCGCTCCAAAAGACGGCCAATCTGGCCAAAGTGCCAACCTTCCCCGTGGGTCATGGTGGCATCCATCACCCCGGCGAATAGGTGGCTGGCCAGTTTCACTTCCGTGAAGAAATCGTGGAGCTGACTCAGGTGGGGGCCTTGCTGAGCTGCTTCTTTGACCATCAAATAAAAGCGGTTGACCCGCTCCCACATTTCTGAAGAAATGACCTCCCGCACAGAACGGGCATTTTCTCGCGCCAGCCGCAAACAGGAAAGGATGGAGTTGGGGTAATCCCTATCAAAAGCCAGGAACTGGATGACTGTTTCTTGGGTTGCCTGGCCATAGCGTTGGTAAAACAGCTCCTGATCCCCGGTGGTGTAGACGATGGGATCCCACTGCTGGGCGGGACCGCTGGGCAAGTCTAGGATGAGGTTGAGATTGACATCGATGAAGCGGGCGATGTTCTCGGCGCGCTCCACGTAGCGGTTGAGCCAGTAGATGGAATCGGCCACGCGACTCAGCATGCTGTTACCTCCTCTGGAGTTTCTTGTCTCCGCGCTCCGTTCAAATTCAACAAACGAAGCAGCCGCCGCAGCTTCACCAGCAGCACCCCCGTCAGGCCGGTCAAGATCCACCCCATCCACTCGGCTGCAGTACCCAGATAGCGCACCTGCACGCGATGATCCCCCGGCGGGATCCGCACCTGCAACAGCCCCAGTCCATTGTGCTCGGCAGATGTGAGGCGACCATCCACCTGTACCCGCCAAGCGGGGTAGTAAAACGTGCGCAGGACTACCCATTGATCCTGATCGGTGGGGTTAACGGCCCGAAAACGACGGTAGCCATAGCGCCACTGCTCCACTTCCAACAGTGGCTCCAGATTGCCTTGCTCTTGTCCAAAATCCACTACGTCCCCCTGCCACCGCAGCAGCGGATCCACCTCTGGGGGCGGCATGGGCAGGGTTGCTTGGCGAGGTCGGTACTCCAGCACATCCACCAGCGCCAGCCCATCGGGAAAGATCCAGTGCCAGTGAAGAAAAGCGATGCCCAGTCGCTGCTGGGGCTCATTGGGAAATGGCTTGGCGACAGACAGCTCTTGAAAAGTTTGGATGGTCTGGGGGTCAAACCTGGCTCTGGACAAGACCTGCCAGCCCTGCCAGCTTTGTATCCCCATGGCCAGACCTATCCCCACAATCAAGAGGATCCTCAAGCCCTTTTGTCCCCACCCCCAGGCGGCCAGGGATCCCAACAGCCAGGGCACGGTTACCGCCATCACCGCCATCCAGCGCCAAGAAAACTGAATGCGCCGCAGGGGCAAAATCCACTCGTAGAGCCAACCCAGCAAATCCGTCATCATCAGCAGGGCCACCAAGCTGGCCCCCAAGCTGTAGAGCAGGATGGCTTTGGCCAGGGGAGCAGAGGATTCTAAGGCACCATGGGACTCCGTCTCGCCAGCACGAGCGGAATGGATTGGGGTCATCCCCCTTGTCCTGCGGGCCAGCCATTCCCAGAAAACCAGGATCCCAGCACCCAAGACAACGGCTACCATCCAGAGCCAGTACCCTACCAGGCCGCTTTCAAACCAGTGCTGCGTCAGTTGCGGCTGGAGCCGGGTCAGCCCACTCAGCATCAGGCGATGTTGGGGCATGTACTCTTCGACAAAATTCACCAACTCCACCTGGATGAGGCGCTGATCCCAAAAGGCTGGCAGCAGATAAAACGCCGTCCACCCCAGCCCCAGCCCAAACCCCAAGTAGCAGCGCCCCACCCTGGGCCAGAGGGGATCCCAGCGGCCCAGCACCCAAGGCAGAGGCAGCCAAGTTAGCGTAAAGACCAGCAAAGTGGGCAAGTGAGATAGGGCCAACAGGCCGTAGCTAATGGCCAAGGCCACAATTGGCCAAAGGGACTGAGGCCGACAAATCACCTGAATCGAGGCCCAGAAAATCCAGGGGGAGACAGCAATGGCCCACACTTCCCCAATTGCCCCCCGTTGGTAAATATCCACCAGCCAATAGGGGCCGGCCATACCCGCCAGAGCCAAAACCAGAGCCCAAGCCCAGGGGATGAGTTGCCGGAGAAGGGCATACAGCCCTGCGCCAAAGACTGCCATCGCCAAGCCCATGCTGGCCACCAGGGATCCGGGCATATCCAGCTCCAGCAGGCGAAACGGCAGAGGGGCCACCATGCACAGAGGGGGGTAAAAGGCAAAGGTAGGATTGCCGTAGCCGAAGTTGGAATACTCCAGCCAGCGGGGGTAAAACTGCCCGCCGAAAAACTGTCGTTGATACTGAAAGGCCCAACTGAGGTTGAAGTGAGTGGAGTGAGTCATGGGATAGCCCTGGCGCAGCATGGGCCAGAGCAGCACCCCAATGCCCACCAACAACCCTAGCCCAACACCCCTCTCTGGTTGTTGCAAAGCTTTCAGCATTTCTCGGCGTTGTCCCGATCCTCTGCCTCGAAAGGCCCAGACTTCCCCCCATACTTGCGCAACAGCCGGATGTTTTCGATCACCATCGTCTTTTCCAGGGCCTTGGCCATGTCGTACAGGGTGAGGGCGGCCACGGAAACAGCCGTCAGAGCCTCCATCTCCACCCCTGTTTGGGCGTTGGTTTTTACTGTAGCGGTGATCAGAAAGCCGGGCAGATGGGGATCCGGATCCAGATCCACAGTGACGCTGCTCAAGGGGAGAGGATGACACAGCGGGATCAGATCGGCGGTGCGCTTGGCAGCCATGATCCCGGCCAGCCGGGCTGTTTCCACCACATTCCCTTTGGGCCCTTGACCGGCCAAGATGGTCTGCAAAGTCGTTTCTGACATGCGTACCTGTCCTTGGGCAGTGGCCAAGCGGGCAACCGTGGGCTTGTGTCCCACTTCCACCATCTGTACTCGGCCAGAGGCGTCCAGGTGGGTGAGGGCTTGCCCAACAAAGGACTCTGTCCTGCTGGCGCGACTAGAACTCGAATCCGATGGCACCCCGGCCTCCCACAATCCTTGAGAGCTGAAGAGTTGGCTTAGGCTCCGATGAGGTCGGCAAATCGGCAACCAGACCCGCAGGGACTTGACAACTAGTAGCGAATCCAGGCATAGGCGGCATCAGAGAGCACCGGCACCTCGGCGTAGTGGCCGCGAATGTTTTGCACCCAGGCGTAGACGGTGATGGCAATCACCCCCAAGAGAGCCGTGGTGGCCAAAATGCTGACCACCGCTGCCAGGCCAAGGTTGCCGAAGAGTATGCCAAACGCCTGCATCAGCACCTGCACCAAGAACAAGGCAATGTTGAGCAAGAGCGCCTGGATGGTGTTGAAGCGAACAAAATGGGCTACGCGGGTGTTGCGGATCACCAGGAACAGCAGAGCCAAAAACACCCCCATTCCCAGCCAGCCCGTGGCCAGGGGCACCAGACGAAACAGAGGCGCAAAAATGGGGATCAGCCCTGGCAGAGATTGAAACAACCCAGAGGGCAAAAAGCCCAAGGGCAGAGCCGATACCAAAGGCAAAAGGTAGGGAAGGGATCCCCACAGCCGATTGATGGGAGTGATGTCGCCGCGCCAGGTCATAATCCGTCGATCCCCATAGGTGCAATGGTTACTGGAGCTGGCTTGTCGGTGCGCTTCTGGGATCCCCGCAAGCTACAGGTCGGAAAGAGAAAGCAACACCCAAGCCTTGGGCCTATTGTAGTCGATGGATTTGGGTGGCTCAACGCGCTTGGCCGCAAGCTGGCTTCTGCTTTCCAGTGAGCAGAAAAACTGGAGGCCAAAACGTTCAGAGTGAGCGCTCCGATGAATCCAGGCTGATATAATCAACGGCAAATTCTGGCTGCATCACCGGTTTTTCAGGTTCTCTACATTTTTCAGCTTCCACCATGAAGATTTCATCGTCTCCCGCTGCTCGCATCGTCAGAGCTTTTGTCTGGCAAGTTTGGTCTGGGCTGATGGGTTTTCTCAACGACCGTCTGTTGCCGGAGCGCTATCACATTCGGCCCGAAGCTTTGCCGGAGTGGATTGCCCAGGTGTGGGCTGGCTATCTGCGCTATCGGGAAGCCTCTCGTCCGGGGGCGATCCAGTTTCGCGGCTTGACGGTGGATCCCAGCCGAGATCTGCGCTCAGCTCACCTCGGATCCCGTCCGCTCCGCTACCGCGGCTGCCCTGTGGAGACGGTTGCCCGACCTGGGGATCCCTCTCCTACCGCCCAACCCATCCCTGAAAAGGCTTTTGTGCCCCCCTACTGGAAACTCCTCAATACGCTGCGCTTGAAGTTGAGCCTGGCCGATGTCGATTGCTACCCCGTCACTCCGGCCCTGCAGCGGGTTTACCGCGGTCAAGAGTTCTGACAGCGCTCTGCTCCTTAGCGGCAATGGGGTGTTGATGCCGGGGATCCCTGCAGTGGGTGGGGATCCCTTTTTGGACTTTGTTCGCGACAGCGGGACGGAGTCTCCGGATTGGACTTGTAGGTTTGGGTGCGGGTGGTTTCTCCTGAGGGGAAAACTGAGAAAGACTGCAAAAAAACTTAAGGTCACTTTCCCGCTGGGGGATAAGAGCCCCTACAGTGGATAAAGAAGAACATGGTGCTCCGCACCGCCAACGCGAATGAGCTTTGTTATGTCCAAAAGCGGCGTGCTCCTGCTGAACTTGGGGGGGCCAGAGACCCAGGCTGATGTGCAGCCCTTTCTTTACAATCTGTTCGCCGATCCTGAGCTGATCCGCCTGCCATTTCCCTTCTTGCAGCGGGCCTTTGCCTGGGCCATCTCCATGCTGCGGGCCGAGAAATCCCGTCGCAACTATGCGGCCATTGGGGGGGGATCCCCCTTGCGGCGCATTACTGCTGAGCAAGCGCGAGAACTGCAGGCCCACCTGGTGGCTGAGGGCTATGACGTGCCGGTGTATGTGGCCATGCGCTACTGGCATCCGTTGATCGAGTCGGTGGTGCAGCAGATCAAGTCGGATGGGATCACCCGCTTGGTGGTGCTGCCGCTTTACCCGCAGTATTCCATCAGCACGACGGGATCCAGCTTTAAGCTGCTGGATCGGCTCTGGGCTGAAGATCCGGAGCTGGCATGCATCGAGCGCTGCCAGATCTCCTCCTGGTACGATCAGCCTCAGTACGTGCAGGCGATGGCCAGAGCAATTCGGGAACAGTTGGATGGATTTGCCGAGCCCGAAGGGGTGCATGTGCTGTTCAGCGCCCATGGCATTCCCGAAAGCTATGTCACCGAGGCCGGGGATCCCTACCAACAGGAAATGGAAGCCTGCGTGCGGCTGATCTGGCAGCAGGTGGGACGCCCCAATGACCACACCCTCTCCTATCAAAGCCGGGTGGGTTCGGTGCGGTGGCTGCAGCCCTATACCGAACGGGTCATCCTGGAGTTGGGCTCCCGAGGCGTGAAGCAGTTGCTGGTGGTGCCGATTAGCTTTGTGTCGGAGCACATCGAGACCCTGCAGGAGATCGACATCGAGTATCGGGAACTGGCCCATCGAGCTGGGATTGCCGATTTTCGCCGTGTGCCCGCCTTAAATACCGACCCTCTGTTCATTGCTGGCTTGGCGGCGCTGGTGCGGACTCATCTGCTCACTCCAGGCTTGGCAGCTCCTGCCTTTGTCCCTGCTGCTGTGGGCAGCTCGCTGCTGGAGCGGTAGGGAAAAACTCCGGACATTTTATGAACGCTGACGCGACCAGACGAGGGCGCTGCCTGCACATCCATAAGCAATCCCCCCTCAAGAGAGAAAAGAGCAGAGAGCAAAGAGCAGAGAGCAAAGAGAGCGTATCCTCACTTCTCACCTCTCACTTCTCAATCCTCACTTCTCACTCCTCTCGTTGCTCCGCACCGCTGACGCGAACAGGAAGTCTTGATTAGGAATGACCCTAGGCCCGAGGAAAGCCTTGCTGACGAAGTGGCTGCTGACCTATTTCTACCAATGGCTGCCTTTCCCCCAAGAGTGGCTGCCGCAGGAAAGCTATTGGGTAGGGGGATCCCTGCGGGATGCTTACCTGGCTTGGCTGCGGAGCTGTGCTGCTGGAGATCCCGTTCGCGACAACGGGATGGGGTCTTTAGCACCAGTGGATTTGGATCTGATGTGTGCTGTGGATCCCGTGGGCTGGGCGGCAGGGGTGGCGCGACGGCTGGGGGCAGGCTTTGTGGTGTTGGATCCCGAACGGCAGATTGCCCGCATTGTGTTGGCAAAGTTGACCGTGGACGTGGGGCTGCAGGCGGGATCCACCCCTGAGGAGGATCTGAGGCAGCGGGACTTCACCTGCAATGCCCTGGCCTTGGATCTGCAAAGGGAGCAACTGCTGGATCCCACAGGCGGACAAGCCGATATTCGCCAGAGCCGGATGCGCATGATCCACCCCGACAACCTCAGCGCCGATCCGGTGCGGCTGTTGCGGGGTTATCGACAGGCGGCTCAGCTGGGGTTTGGGCTGGATCCGGCTACGCAAGAGGCGATCCGGGAGCGGGCTCCCCTTTTGGCGAATGTGGCGGCAGAACGGGTGCGGGCAGAGATAGTGGCCCTGTTGGAGGCAGGGATCCCAGGGCTGGCTCACCTACAGGCGGCGGTGGCGGCGGGGTTGCTGCAGGCTTGGCTGCCCCACCTGAAACCGGAAAGTCCGGGCTTCCCTCAAGCTCAGGCGGTGTGGGAGTGGGCCGAACGCTGGCGACCGCTCTATCCCCGCACGCTGGCAGAGCTGGCCCAGCCCTTGACATCCTCACGCGAAGGGCGCGGCAGGCTGTTGGCAGTGGTGCTGGCGGCTTTATTGTGGGATCCGGCAGGAACCAAGGCCTCCGTCCCACTGACACAAACGGCAGAAAGGGTGGAAACCGAGCTGGAACGGCTGCGCTTCAGCCGGGCGGAAATGCGGGCCATCCAAAAGCTGCACCATCTCCTGCCTCAGCTCCAGCTCCTCCTAACGGACTCCCCCACCCCTGCCCAACAGTGGCGGCTTTACCAACAGGCGGGATCCCTGTTCGGTGGCCTGGCGCTGTTGGCGGTGGCTACGGGCGGCGACCCTCAAAAGCTGGAGTCTTGGCTCAAACGCTACGAAGATCCTCAGGATCCCCTGGCCCATCTGGTGCCCCTGCTGGATGGCCGCGATCTGCTGCACAGCTTGGGGGCCAAACCCGGCCCCTGGGTAGGTCAGTTGCTGCAAGCTCTTCAAGAGGCGCAGGCTTGGGGGCAGATTCAAACTCGTGCCGAGGCGCTCTCTTTTGCCCGCCGGTGGCGTGGCCAGCAAAAAGACTAGCCGAAGCGATAGCCGAAGCCGCGCACCGTCACCAAATACTCTGGGTTGCTGGGATCCAGCTCCAATTTTTCCCGCAGCCAGCGGATATGTACATCGACGGTCTTGCTGTCGCCCATGAAGTCGGATCCCCAGATGCGCTCCAGAAGCTGTTCCCGCGTCCAAACGCGGCGGGGATTGGACATAAACAGCTCCAACAGGCGAAACTCTTTGGGGGAAAAACTCACCTCGACGCCCCGCACCAACACGCGGCACTCCTGAGTAAACATGCACAGATCCCCGTAACGGAGCACCGTGGCATCGCTGGCTTGGGCCAGTTGTTGCCGGCGCAACACCGAGCGACAGCGGGCGATCAGCTCCCGCATACCAAAGGGCTTGGTCAGATAATCGTCGGCCCCCAGTTCCAAGCCCACCACGCGGTCGGTTTCGCTACTTTTGGCCGTCAACATCAAGATGGGAATCGTGTTGCCCTCCCTGCGCAGCAGCCTGCATAGATCCAAACCGTTCAAGCTGGGCAACATCAAATCCAGGATCATCAAATCCAGCCGCTCAGCCGTATGTACCACCTCAAGGGCTTGCCGACCATCGGCGGCCTGTAAAACTTGATATCCCTGTTCTTCTAAAGCCAGGGCAACCGTTTCCCGAATGGCATCCTCGTCATCCACCACCAGCAGGGTCTCCAGATGGGAAGCAGCTTCCTTGGCTTGAGGAAGTGGACCGGTCATGGAGAGGGTTGCTTCCATACAGAACTCCGTTGCGCCTGCACGCAAGTGCTCCGCACCGCCGTCACGAACGCGGAAGCGTCACGTAGCGATAACAGCCTCACAGGGTGAGAAGGGCAAGTGCCGCCACCGTCAACAGCAGCCCCCCGATAGGATATCAAACTTCCAGGGCAGGCCAATAAAGAGAACAGGGGCGGACTGACTTGCACAGGGCCTTGAGACGGCGAATGGAACCGAAAGGATTCCAAAAACCTGCAATTAATTCAGGATGATTTAAGATCTCTAATGTGGAGCCGCCCCTACCCACGCCTCATGGTGCTCTGCACCCCTCCCGCGAACGGCAACTCACGCTTTAAGGACTCCGTCCCGCTGTCGCGATTGGCCGGAAACCGGTTATGTCTGCTTCCCCTTCTGCACTCTGGGCCACTGGCGGAGCCATTCTGCGGCTGTTGCGCTGGCACAAGCCGGCAGGGCGACTGATTTTGATGATCCCGGCGCTGTGGGGAGCTTTTTTGGCCGGACGGGGAACGCCCCCTTGGCCGTTGGTCGGGATCCTGATTCTGGGCAGTTTGGCCGCCAGCGGAGCGGGCTGTGTCATCAACGATCTTTGGGATCGGGACTTAGATCCATTGGTGGAGCGCACCCGCCATCGCCCGTTGGCCAGTCGGGAGTTGACCGTTGGCGTCGGGATCCTGATGGCGCTGGTGAGTTTGGCCTGTGCGGCAGGGCTGGCGCTTTTCCTCAACCCGGTCAGTTTTGCCCTCTGTGTGGCGGCGGTGCCGGTAATTCTGCTCTATCCAGGGGCCAAGCGGGTGTTTCCGGTGCCGCAGTTGGTACTGGCTCTGGCGTGGGGATTTGCCGTGCTCATCAGTTGGACGGCGGTGAGCGGCCAAGATGCCAACACCCCCCTGTGGGAGGAGGGGCTGGGCTGGTTGTGGCTGGCCACGGTGTTGTGGACCCTGGGATTTGATACCGTCTATGCCCTTTCGGATCGAGAAGATGATGAGCGGGCCGGGATCCATTCCAGCGCCCGTTTTTTCGGGCAGCGGACGCCGACGGCGGTGGGGCTGTTTTTTTTGGGCACTGCCATCGCGCTGTTGGGGGTGGGGATCAGCCTGCAGCTCCATGGGGTTTATTTTGTCAGTTGGGCCATCGCCAGCGTCCTCTGGGGCCGGCAAACCTGGCAGCTTCACCGAAGGAATCCTCCTCCCACCCTGTACCCGGCCATCTTCGGCCAAAACGTGGTGCAAGGATTTATTCTGCTGGCGGGGATGATCGGCGGGTCCCTGCTGGCCTGAGGGATCCCCTGGCCTCTCGCATGGCCAGATGCCTCTCTGAAGAACGCCTTGCCCCTCAGCCGACGCTGGGGCTGCCTCTTTGGGAAGGGATCCCGACAAATCTCCGGACTGGCAGGGATCGGCCCAGGGCCAAAGGCAAACGGTAGAATGGGTCGATAATTAAAGGAAATTAAAGAATCCTAGCCTCCGATGGCCCCACTAAGCGGCGGTGAGCCTCCCTATGACATTCTTATTCTCTCAAACGGCCCTGGAGAGCTGACCACCTGGGTGCGTCCGGTGGTGATGGAATTGCGCCAGCAACTGCCTCAGGCACGCCTCTCCCTGGTGCTGTCCCCCTGCCCCCATGCTTCCGGGCAAGAGATGAAGATAGCGCAAGCGTTCGTCGACGTGGATCGGGTGCAGGATCCCGATTTTTTTCTGGCTTTTTTGCTTACTGGCCAAACCGAAGAAGCCTGGAATTGGGCCAAGCGAGGGGTGGTGCTGTTTCTGGGGGGGGATCAGTTTTTTGCCGTCTGGATTGCTCGCCGCTTGCGCTATCGGCTGGTGGTCTATGCTGAGCATCAACCCCGTTGGCGGCCTTGGGTACATGCTTTCGCCGTGCGAACCGAGGCAATCAAACGCCGCTACGATGGCGGACGGCTGCTGGGCCACCCTTGGGCCCACAAAATGCACGTTGTCGGGGATTTGATGGCGGATGGCGTAGCCAGCGCTGTCTATTTGCCGGGGGTGCCCCTTTCCGGCTGGCTTGGCAGCAGATCTCCTGCCGCTGCCTCCAAACCCACGGCAGGCTTTTCTTCCCCAACCCAAGCCTTTGGCCTGCTCCAAGATGCATCTCCCAGCTCCATCGGCGAGGGGGAGCCTGTAAGAACTGCGCCAGAGAGAGTGGGGAACCGCTTCACCGATCGCGTAAGCGGGCCGGAGGCCTTTCGCGTAAGCGGGCCGGAGGCCTTTCGCGTAAGCGGGCCGGAGGCCTTTGAAGAATTGCTACCGCGCGGCTGGCAGCGTCTGAGCGATGAGAACCGCACCCACTATCAGGTGGGGTTGCTCCCAGGTTCCAAGCCGGCCAAGCTCTCCTTGGGGGTGCCGCTGGTGCTGGCCGTGGCCGATGAGCTGCGACAGATGCTGCCGAATGTCCGCTTTGTGATCCCGGTGGCCCCAGGACAAACCCCCCAGTCGTTGGCAGCCTATGCCCATCCCAAGCTCAATCCCGATATGGCTTTGATCTATGGCACCTCAGCCATTCTGGAGCAGACCAATCTGGGATCCCAGTTTGTTACCCCCTTTGGCAGCACGGTGCAATTGTGGACGAGCTTCCCCGCCTATTCTGTGCTGGCCAACTGCGATCTCTGTCTGACCACCATTGGCGCCAACACCGCCGAGCTGGCCTATTTGGGGGTGCCGATGATCGTGGTGATCCCCACCAACAAGCTGGAGGCAATGCGCGCCTGGGATGGGATCCTCGGCCTGTTGGCCCACCTTCCGGGCTTGGGCACTTGGCTGGCCCGCGTCTTCAATAGGATTGCTCTGCGTTGGCTAGGTCACTTGGCTTGGCCGAACATCTGGGCGGGGCGAGAGGTGGTGCCAGAGTTGCGGGGCCATTTGCGCCCGGTGGCCGTGGCCGAGCAAATGCGAGTTCTGCTGGAAGATCCCCAGCGCCGTCAGCAAATGCAGACAGAACTGCAGCGGCTGGGGGGAAGGCCGGGAGCCGCGCAAGCCATTGGAGAACTGGTGGCTCAGCAGTTGAGTAAAGGCTAGGGCAGAAGGCAATTTGCTTGAGCTCGACCCAGTGGAGAGTTGCGCGAGGAGCTCCCTTGGCGCGATTGGAGATCTCTCCTTGCTGCCGGCAAAAAGTGCTAAAAGGGGAGTGGAGGTTCCTAAACGGAGACCATTCATGCTGACGGAGGCCGAGCAGTCGGCGGTGGAAAGCCCCAAAACGGGGGAGGGCAATTCTCTCCCTGCTGGCAAGCCGGAGCCAAAACTGGGGTTCTGGCAGCAATTTTGGGAGGATGTTGATTGTGTCTTCGATCGGGATCCGGCAGCACGCAATCGCTGGGAGGTCATCTTCACTTATCCCGGTGTGCATGCTCTGTTTTTGCACCGCATCGCCCACTGGCTGTGGAAACGGCGCTGGTTTTTCCTAGCGCGGCTGCTCAGCTTCTTGGCTCGTTCTTTCACATTGATTGAAATCCACCCGGCAGCCAAGATTGGACGGCGCTTTTTCATCGACCACGGCTGTGGGGTGGTGATCGGTGAGACGGCAGAAATTGGCGATGATGTTACCCTCTACCACGGGGTCACCTTGGGGGGTACCTCTTGGAACAAGGGCAAACGTCATCCCACCCTGGAAAATGGGGTGATTGTCGGCACGGGGGCAAAGATTCTGGGGCCGGTTCGCATTGGGGAAAAAGCTCGTATCGGAGCCAACGCGGTCGTGATTCAGGATGTAGCTCCCGGCATGACGGTGGTTGGGATCCCAGGCCGTGCGGTCATCCCGCCCCATCAACGCCGCATCCCCGCCCATGGCATTGACCTAGATCACCATCTCATGCCTGACCCGGTGGGGCGTGCAATCGAGCAGTTGCTGCACCGTATTCAAGATCTGGAGGCCCAGGTGGCCCGCCTTAACCGGGAACGGGAACAGGCTCGGCAGGATCAGGTTAGAGGCGAAGCAGACTATTCCTGAGAGGACTCCGTCCGAGCAGCGCGAACGGGCTCTGTTCACTTTTGAACACCATTGTGCTCCGCACCGCTGATGCGAACGATATGAACCAGGTGGCTGGACAAGAGGGTCCAGCTTTCGGGGTATGCTGTGAGAGCGCTGGCCAGCTTTTTCCTCTGAATCTCTATTGGGTAACGCCGTCCGATGTCCCTTGTTGCTCCGCAACCCTGTCGCGACCAGGATTCTGTACCGTTGGCTTTGTTGAGCGTGTCCGACAAAACCGGACTGATCCCGCTGGCCCAAGCCCTTGTCCAGGATCATGGCTTTCAACTGCTCAGCAGTGGAGGAACCGCCAAGGCGCTCTCAGAAGCTGGGATCCCGGTCACCCCTGTCTCTGCCTATACCGGCGCACCGGAGATCCTGGGAGGAAGGGTGAAAACGCTGCACCCCCGCATTCACGCCGGCATTTTGGCCCGCCTGGAACGCAGCGACGATCAAGCAGATCTGGACGTGCTGGGGATCCCTCCCATTTCCCTGGTGGTGGTCAATTTCTACCCCTTTGAGCAGACGGTGGCACAGGCGGGGGTATCTCTGGCGGCAGCTTTTGAGCAAATTGATATCGGCGGGCCCACTTTGGCGCGGGCGGCAGCCAAAAATTATCCCCACGTCACGGTGCTGACGGATCCCAGCCAATACCCTCGGTATTTGCAACTGCTCTCCGGGGCCTGTGGGGAAATGGAGCGGCTGGAGTTTCGCTTCCAGTGTGCTCGTTGTGCCTTTGAGCAGGTGCTGGCCTACGACCGTGCCATCGTCAATTACCTGGCCCGGCCAGGGTTGTGTCCGGATCCCCCCTCAGGAGAGAAGAGAGAAAAGAGAAAAGAGGAGAGAGCCTCGCTTCTCACTTCTCCCTTCTCACTTCTCCCTTCTCACTCCTCTCCTTCCTCCGCAACGCTGACGCAACCAGGTGGGTTTCAACTGCAAGGGATCCCTTGGCGAACCTTGCGCTATGGGGAAAATCCCCACCAAGCTGCCACTTGGTATGTGACGGATCCGTCTGCCCCCGGCTGGCATAAAGCCAAACAGTTGCAAGGGAAAGAGCTGAGCTACAACAACTTGCTGGATCTGGAGGCGGCCCGCGCCCTGGCGGCAGAGTTAACCTTGTTCCTCCACAACGCTGACGCGACACGGCTCATCTCAAGGGAGGAAAGAGAAGAGAGCAAAGAGAAGAGAGAAGAGATTCCGCCTCCTCACTTCTCAATCCTCTCTCCTCACTCCTCTTGTTGTGTGGTGGTCAAGCACAACAACCCCTGTGGGGTGGCTCTGCGCCCCTCTCTGACTGCTGCCTTGGAGGCCGCGCTGGCTGCCGACCCGGTTTCTGCCTTTGGGGGCATCGTCGCCCTCAACCAAACTTTGGATCGGGAGACCGCCCGGCGGCTGGTAGAGCCTTTTCTGGAGTGTGTGGTGGCTCCCGATTGTACCCCGGAGGCGGCTGAGCTGCTGTCGGCCAAAAAGAACTTGCGGGTCTTGGTCTTGCCGGACTTGTGCGTGGGGCCTGCACAGACAATCCGCACCATAGCCGGGGGCTTTCTGGTGCAGGATGCCGACTCACCTGTTGTGCCGCAACGCTGTCGCGATCAGGGACTGACGCAAACCGACAGCCCCCCCTCTTGGCAAGTGGTCACCCAACGCCAGCCCACCCCCGCAGAATGGGCAGATCTGGAGTTTGCCTGGATAGTTTGCAAACATGTGAAATCCAACGCCATTGTCGTTGCCAAGCAGGGACAGACGCTTGGCATCGGAGCCGGGCAGATGAATCGGGTGGGGGCAGTGGAGATCGCCCTCAAGCAGGCGGGATCCCAGGCGGCAGGGGCTGTTTTGGCCAGCGATGGCTTTTTCCCCTTTGCCGACAGTGTGGAGATGGCTGCCCGAGAAGGGATCCGCGCCATCATCCAGCCGGGGGGGAGCATCCGCGATGCCGATTCCATTGCTGCTGCCAACGCTGCCGGTATTGCCATGGTTTGCACCGGCATACGTCACTTTCTGCACTGAGCCCGCCTTTCTGCTCAAGAGAGAAATCTTCCCAAGAGAGACAAAGAGCATGACTCTAGTCAATAATAAGCTCAACTATACTGAAAGTAATGTATAATATGTTCAGTACGGATTACTACCAGTTGATCTTTCTGTTTACTTTCGAGTCTGCCAACATGGTAGCCAAAGCAAAGCAGAAAATTGGTAGTAAGACGACACGGAAACTGCGCTTTGGGTATTCTACTCAAAGCTTTGCGGGATACCGCCATTCTGGTTGGAAACAAACAGAATGCTATCGCTGCATAGTTGAACAGTGATGTTCAGCAGTGTTCAGCGTAAATGTATCAGTAGGGAGTATCCTCAACTTTAGGGCAACCCCCAAGCTCTGGCCCGCTCTGCCAGCCAGCCCTCAGCCCGCAAATTCTCCAGTTCTCGGCGCACCCGCAGCCGCAATTCGGCGTGCTGCAGCCCCTTGGGCATGGCAATGCCCAGCCCCACCGTTGCCAAGGGGGATCCCAGAAATTGAAACTGTTGCTCCGCAGCGCTTTCGCGACGGGGATGCTCTGCTAGCCACCCTGCCAGCACCGAGCGATCTGCTGCCCACCCCTGCACCGCCCCTTTCAGGAGCAGTTCCGCCCCTTCTCGGTAGGAATCGACAGGCACCAACTCCACCCCTGGCAGGTATCGATTCAGCAGGGGAATGGCGCTGGAACCGCGCAAGACTGCAACGCGACCGCCCCGCAAGTCCGACCAGCTTTCCCAGTTGTGGGAACGAGCCACAACCAAGCTGGGGCCATCCTGATAGTAAGCAGAAGTGAACTCCACCTGGCGCGCCCGATCCGGGGTAATGCCGATCTGAGCAATGGCCAAATCCACCTGGCCGTCAGCCAGCACCTGCAGCCGCTCTACATTCGAGACCGGCACCAACTCCACAGCCTCTGCCGAGCCCAACAGCCGGGATCCCAGCTCACAAGCCAGCTCGATCTCAAACCCCTGCAGATCCCCTTGGGGAGTGCGAAACCCCAGCGGCCTCAAGTTGTCTTTTACGGCAACGCGCAGCTGCCCAGAATCCACAATCTCCGACCAAGGACGAGCCACAGTAGGGATCCCTCTCCCCAGGCAGGCGAGGGCCAGAATGGCTGCCAGGAAGGACTTCTGGATAGCCGTCGGAACCTCCTCAGGAGGCGCGAGACTGGCGCGCTGCCTCCACCACCTGGGTAAAGGCCTCTGGATCCAGGAAAGCCAAGCGGGCCAACATTTTGCGGTTGAGCTGGATATTGGCTTTTTTGAGACCATCGATGAACTCGTGGTAACGCAGGCCCTGGGCACGGGTGGCCGCGTTGATGCGGGTAATCCATAGGCGACGAAAATCCCGCTTCTTGCGGCGGCGATCCCGGTAGGCGCTGCGCAAAGCCTTCATCACCTGCTGGTTGGCGGTGCGGAACAGCTTTGAACCAGCTCCCCGAAAGCCTTTGGCCAGCTTGAGGATCTTTTTGCGGCGCTTGCGGGCGACATTGCCCCGTTTGACTCTCATGGCAGTAACTCAATAGGAACTTGAACAAACTCAAACTGAAGGGTAGAAGCACTCCGTCCTGCTAACGGGATCGGAACTGCTGTCGCCAATGCCAGCCCCTGAAATCTTCTTGCCGGCGCGAGCGGGATCCCGGCTAGTGGGTGTTGGGCAACATCAGGCGCACATTGACCACATCCCGCTTGTCCACCAGGGCCACACCGGCCAATTTGCGTTTGCGCTTGCTGGTTTTGTGCTCCAGCAAGTGGTTGTGCCCGGCCCTGCGACGCATAAACTTGCCGCTGCCGGTCAGGCGGAAGCGCTTGGCTGCTGCCTTGCGGGTTTTGATTTTGGGCATGATGACAACCCCAGAATATGCGGGGCCAGAGCTAAAGGTCACAGCTTTCTAGGATAAGCCATAGAAGAACAAGAGGGCAAATGCCAAGGTTCGTCCCGCTGAGGCAAGGGAAAGGGGTCGAGAAACTCTCAGGAGACTGAGTTTTGAGGCTCCAGCAGCAGCACTTGCCAGCGCAGCAAGCGTTGCAGTTGCTCAAAGCTCAGGGGGCACTCTAGACCAGCCTGGATCTCTTGGACGGTGCGGATCCCGTCCACCTGTTGGAGAAAGGCGAAGGCTTCTTCGCTCAGGGAGATGGCTTCGTAAGCATAGTTGAAAATGCTCCGCCCCGGCCACAGGCCCAGACAGGGGCTGAGGTGGGCGATGGCTGATGCTACACTTTCCGGGCTTGTCCATTCCCAGCGGCGGATGGGGGGCTTACCGAGAAACAGCTCGTAGTGGGCCACCACCGGATCCAGCAGCTCGATCAAGCGATAGCGTTCCGGCTCTGGCAGTTGAGCAGCTTGCGCCAACAGCGCTTCATCCTGGCCCAACACCCGCTCCAGCCGCCAAAACTCCGGGTTGGAAAAGCGCAGAAACTGCAGTCCGGAAGCCCGGATTAATTCAAACAGAGTCTCGATGGTGTAGTCCACTTCCTGGGGGTGCAGGTACATATCGGCGAAGCATTCGTCGTCCACGTTCTCGATGGCCCAGCGGGCCCGTTCTTGCTGCTGGATGCGGTTGGTTTCCGGCAAGATCTCGAAAAGGCGGCGGCCCACCTGGAGACCCCTCTGCAATTGCTCCGCCGAGGCAAGGGTCTGGTGTTCAGAACCCGTTACCAGCAGGCGGATGGCCTTTTGCATGAGGCGGATTTCGTGGCGGCCCAGCTCACCATACACAAACAGGTGCAAGAGCCCGCCGGGAGCCAATTTGCCGGCCAAAGCCTGCAGCCCCGCCACGGGATCGGGCAGGTGGTGGAGCATGCCCACGCAGTTGATGAAGTCAAACTGCCCCGGCAGTTGGTCGATGTCGTAAACGTTGAGCTGGCGAAACTGCACCGGCGGTGCCTGGGAAGCTCGACAACGGGCCTCGGCGATTTCCAGGGCGCGGCTGCTCAGATCAAAGGCCCAGATTTCTGCGTTGGGGTTCTGGTGGGCGATGTATTCCGTTCCCACTCCCGAGCCACAGCCCGCATCCAGAATGCGCACCTTGCGCCGACCCGGATGGGATCCCGTACAAAAGGCATGGGCCTGGGGCCAACTCCAGCGCCAATTCCACCCTGGCGGGGGAACAGTGCCGATGGGCTGCGGGGGGAAGGGGTAGAGCTCGTAGAGCTGCCGCACTTGGTTGAGCACTTGTTCGGCGCTGCAGGAGTTGGGCTGCATGGGCTATCCGTCGGGTTCGGGCCAGTCGCTAGCAAGACTATAGTGACAATATCCCTCCTAAAGCTCCTGCTGGGCCCACTGTCATGAAAGTGCTCCGCACCGCTAGCGCGAACGCTTCTGCTCATCCTCTACAGACCGGCCTCACCTTCGACTGGATCAGGCTGACGGCTGAGCTCAAAAAGATTCTGGATCCCCAGCGGGTGATCAGCAAGCCGGAGGAGCTGCTGGTTTACGAATGCGATGGGCTGGTCAGCTACCGGCAAAGGCCGGCGCTGGTGGTGTTGCCTCGCACAACAGAAGAGGTGGCGCAGGTGGTGAAGCTGTGCAGCCGCTACGGGGTGCCTTTTGTGGCGCGGGGATCCGGTACGGGCCTCTCAGGGGGGGCCCTGCCGGTGGAAAATAGCGTCGTCATTGCCACCACCCTGATGAAGCAAATCCTGGAAATCGACCTGGACAACCGCTGCATGGTGGTGCAGCCGGGCGTTATTAACACTTGGATTACCCAGGCCGTGGCCGCCCAAGGCTACTTTTATGCGCCGGATCCCTCTAGCCAGTCGGTTTGCTCCATCGGAGGTAATGTGGCGGAGAACTCCGGCGGTGTCCACTGCCTCAAGTACGGCGTAACAGCCAACCACATTCTCGGCCTGACGGTGGTGCTGCCGGATGGGGAGGTGGTGTGCTGGGGAGGCAAGATCCCGGAGATGCCCGGCTACGACTGGGTGGGGCTGTTTGTGGGATCCGAGGGCACCCTGGGCATTGCCACCGAGATTACCCTGCGCTTGCTCAAGGCCCCGGCTCAAGTGCAGGTTTTGCTGGCAGACTTTGACAGTGTGGAAGCGGCGGGATCCACCGTCTCCGACATCATTGCTGCCGGGATCATCCCCGCCGGCCTGGAGATTATGGACAACTTCAGCATCAATGCCGTGGAGGATGTGGTGCAGTTGGGCTACTATCCGCGGGATGCGGCGGCCATTTTGTTGGTGGAGGTGGATGGGCTGGAACTGGAGGTGGAAGAAGCCAGCCAACAGGTGAGGGCGCTGTGCTTCAAAAATGGGGCGCGACAGGTGCAAGTCGCATCCGACCCGGAAGAGCGGGCGCGGGTGTGGAAAGGACGTAAGGCAGCATTTGCCGCCATGGGCAAGCTCAGCCCCAACTACTATGTTCAGGATGGGGTGATCCCCCGCAGCCAGCTAGCCTTTGTCTTGAAGGAAATCGAGCGCCTCAGCCGTGAGTACGGTTATCCGGTGGCCAATGTGTTTCACGCTGGCGACGGCAATCTGCACCCCTTGATCCTCTACGACGAGTCGGTGCCGGGATCCCTGGAGCAGGTGGAGAAACTGGGGGGCGAGATCCTTAAGCTCTGCGTGCGCTTGGGGGGCAGCATTTCCGGCGAACATGGCATCGGGGCAGACAAACGCTGCTACATGCCGGAAATGTTTACGCCTGCGGATCTGGAGAGCATGCAATGGGTGCGGCAGGTGTTCGACCCCCAGCACATCGCCAACCCCGGCAAGATCTTTCCCACCCCCCGCACCTGCGGTGAGTCAGCTCACGCCCACAGCCGACCGGAATGGCAAGAGATCCCAGTCTTTTGATTTTGAACGTGATATGCAGTCGTTTCAGGCTAGAGTGAGACGCCTGGGCTACTGCTCGCGCCAGCGGGACGGAGTCCTATCGCGCCAGCGGGACGGAGCGAGACAGAACTTTTCTACTCCTGCTGCTCGCAGCCTCGTCGCGACAGCGTTAGCGTTGCCCTACCGTAGGCACAGCAACAACTCCGGCAGAGGCAGGACAGAGTAGGATGCTACCTTGGCAAAGATTCTTTGGAGAGCAAGGATGAGGCAGCAGAGAGGAATGGCTCAGCACAAGAGGTGGGCGGTGGGCCTGCTGGCAATCTGGGTTTGGCTGAGCTGGGGGGTGGGGGCCTGGTCTGCTCCCCTTTGTCGGGATCCCCTCTTGCTGCGGCAGATCTTGGCAGCTCTGGGCCGCCCGGAGGTGAAGGTAGAGGAGGTGGCCCTTTTTGATTCGGATCAGTGCCTTGTCCAACTGGTGCTGGATCGTCAGGGGTTGAGCGGATCCCTGCCGCCCGAAATAGGCCAATTTCGCCGGTTGCGAGCCTTGTCCCTCAGCCACAACCAACTTTCCGGCCCCATTCCGCCCGAGCTGGGGCAACTCGGCCAGTTGGAAAACCTGTTTCTCGATTACAACGAATTCTCCGGCTCCATTCCAGCCGAGCTGGGGCAGTTGCGCAACCTGCGCGGCCTGTTTTTGGATCACAACCAGCTCTCTGGGCCTATTCCCCCCCAACTGGGGCAACTGCACCATCTGGAAAACCTCATCCTGCAAAACAACCGCCTCAGCAGCACCCTTCCCGGCCAACTGGGCCAGATGAGCTCTCTCAAGGGCCTGTTTTTGGATCGCAATCAGCTCTCTGGGCCTATCCCCCCTCAACTGGGGCAACTGCACCATCTGGAAAACCTCTACTTGTCGGACAATCGCCTCAGCGGATCCCTGCCCCCCGAACTGGCCCAACTGAGTCAGTTGCGGGATCTGCGCTTGGCACGTAACCAGTTCACGGGAGAATTGCCGACCTTTTTGGCAGAACTGCCCCGACTGGAGCGGCTGCAGATCGAGGGAAACCCCGGCCTCTGCTTGCCGGCTGCCCTATCCGAGTGGTTTGCCGGCCTAAACCCAGCGGATCCCCTGCCGGCTCCCATCTGCTCATGGACTCCGTCCCGCTAACGCGACCGGTAGCCTACTGGGACTCCGTCCCGCTATCGCGAAAGGACTCCGTCCCGCTATCGCGAAAGGACTCTGTCCCACTATTGTGCTCTGCACCGCTGTCACGAACGCAACAGCGTCGCGTAGCAATAACGGCGCAAGTGTGGGATCCCAGCTTGTCCCGGGTGGAGGAGGAGAGCCGTAGCGACGACCAGGCCACTCCTGCTCGGTGGGCCACCACCACTCCAACCGCCTCTAGATAGGAGGTTACCGATACATGAGGGATCCCCAACTGGCGGGGGTGCACCTGCATCACGGTGGTGTTTTCCTCGACGGCAATGAAAAGCGGAGGACGGGCAAGGACTCCGTCCGTTCGCGTCAGCGGCGGAGCATTGTGGTGGGGTTGCGACAGCGTTGCGCCGCAATAACGGCTGGCCAGGTGCAGCAAGCCAGGCCCCCCAAAGGCAGTGGCCGGGGCAATGACGCTGTCCACCTGCTCTGCTGTCAGGTCGCCCGGTTGGGCGGGATCCCCGCTCTTGACGAACTGGGGAGCATAGCTGAGGCCCACCAAAACCGAAGGCAGGAAGGTAAACCCCACCTCTTCTGCGGCAGCGCGGGGGTGAACCGGCTTGGGGAAAGTCTCAGGGTAGAAAGCGGGGGCATGGGCACAAGGGATCCGCAACTCCCGCACCACCAGGTGGCTGATCAGGGCTTCGACGCCGGCCAGGGGATCCACCCCCCTTCCCTGCTCGTACTGGCTGAAGTCCAAGTCATCCGGAAAGCGGGCCACCACGGCAATGGCCTCTGCCCCCAGGCGAACCAGCTCCTGGGCAGTCTCCAAGAGAGCATCAGGCTGGGCCAGGGATCCCTGGCTGGCTCCTGAGGGGGAGAAGCCGACGGAAACGCCCAAAGGTTGGCGGGTCAAGCGCCAGGGGCCAATGTTGAGCCCCAAGGTGGCCTGAGCAGCCTGCATCACCTGCAGGTGGCGTTGTTGCAGATCGGGGGGGATCCCGGCATCCAGCACCACCCCAACACAGTTTTGGCGCACTGGCCGCAAATTCCACACTCCCGCACAGAACTGATCCAGGCCGTACCCTTCCACATACAACACATTCCCCATCGGCCAAAACAAACTGGCTCCGTTTAACACGTTGGGATGGGTGATGACCCGCTCTGCGGCTGCTGCCAGAGTGCGGGCAATGGGCAAGGCATCCCCGGCAAAGCCGCCAATGCGGGCACCAATGCCGGTGGGGATGAGCAGGAGGCTGGTGTAGGGGTGGCTCATAGTGCTCCGCACCACTGTCGTGAAAGTGCTCCGCACCACCATCGTGTTCGCGAAAGCGTCGCGTAGCGATAAAGTGCCCTGCACCGCTAACGCCGGACAGACAGGATCTGCTGGGCTAGGGCCTCGGCCCGCCGCACACAATCTCCCAAGGCCACGCCATCCAGGTAGTTGGCGCACACCCACACCCCTGGGGTTTGGTCGGCCAGGCTGGCCTGCAATTGGGCAATCCGCTGCCGGTGGCCAAGCGTGTATTGCGGGATAGCTTGGGGCCACAGGCGCTCTCCCAGGCGGATGGGCTCGACAGGGCGGGTGAGCAGGATCTGGCTGAGTTCTGCATGTACGATTTGGGCCCGCTCGTCGGGGGAGAGAGCTGTGATGGGCGGGATCCCTTTCTGACAGGCAAAAGCCGCGTCGGTGGCCCCCCCAATGAAGCTGACCAGGCAGTGATAGCCCTGAGGAGCCCGCTCTGGAAAGAGGGAGGAGGCCCAGATGGTGCCCAGGGTGCGCAGGCCCTGAGAGCGAGGGATCAGATGGCCAAACCCTCGCAGCGGCTGGGGAAGGGCTTCTTCTGGATAGGCCAAAGCCACCACCGCCACAGGGGGGTAGGGAATTTCGGCCAGCAGCCGACTGGCTTGGGGGTTGAGATCCTGCAGGAGGGTGGCAGCGGCGTAGGCAGGGAGGGTGAGCACCACCTGTTGAGCCACCACCCAGTGGATTTCTTCTGGGGCGTTGTGCTCCGCGCCGCTGTGGTGTATGGCAAAGCCCACCCGGTAGCCGGTTTCATCCCGCTTGAGATGCACAGCCCGCCAGCCCAGCCGCAGCGCACTGCCCAGTTTCTGGGCAATCGCCTCAGGTAGCTGCTGCAACCCCTGCCGCAGGTTACCCAGTTGGCCCCGCCTAGGAGGAGGCTGGATGGGGGAGTTGGCGCTGTCCTGGTGACGGGTTCGCGGGAGCGTCGCGTAGCGATAACGGCTGCGCAAAGCCTGCACAGCACCGGCAAATAGGCTGCCGTAGCGTTCTTCCAAGCCGGCAATGCGGGGGAAGGCTGCCAAGGCGCTGAGCTGATCCGGATCCCCGGCATACACCCCTGAGGTAAAAGGTTCGACCAGCCGTTCCACCACCTCGGATCCCAGTTGCCGCTGGAAGAATTGCCGCACCGTTTCCTCTTTGCCCGGCGGTGGCGCGACAAACCCCAACAACCCACGTAAGGCCCGCAACTTGCCGCCCACGCTCAACAGCCGCGAGCCAATTGCCGCAGAAGGGCTCAGGGGCACCGGCAGCAGCTCTTTTTCCCAGTAGATGTAGCGGGGCAACTGGGCATCGGCCAGCACCAGTTGAGAGGACTCCGTCCCGCTGTCTCGACCGGCCAAGCCCACCTCGGCGATCAGGTTGAGCAAAGGGAGGGTGGGAGTGAAGCTGTTGGGGCCCTCTTCCCAGCGATAGCCGCCTCCGGATTGGGTGGAGATACAGCCCCCCACGCGGGAGCTGGCCTCGGCCAGGAGCACCGGCTGGGTGGAGTCATCCCTGGAGGATAGGCCCTGTTGCAGTCGCAAGGCTAACGTTAGGCCGCTGATGCCCGCCCCGACCACCACCACCTCGGCCTGCGAGGGCTGCGTCCCGCTAAAGTGCTCAACAGAAGAGTTCATCTTTTGGGTTCCAACGGGGTTTTCAATCCTCAAGAGTCAAACAATTATGCTCTGAGCCGCTCCCCGTCCCACCAGCGCGTTCGCGTCAGCGGTGCGGAGCATTTTGGATCTATAGCAGCTAGCGCAGCACCCGAAATAGGCTGGGGATCCCGGCCACCTGGGGCAGTTGTTGGATCTCGGCCAGCGCCTGTCGGCAATCGGCCTCGCGGACGGTGTGGGTGAGGATGACGATCTCCGCCTGCTCTTGGTGACATTCCTTTTGGGTAATGCTCTCCAGGCTAACCCGGTGGCGGCCAAAGCAGGTGCCAATCGCCCCCATCACCCCCGGCTGATCCTGGGCCAATACCCGCACGTAAAACTCCGACTCCAATTCCGAGAGAGGGATCAAAGAGGCGGCAGCAGGAAAGCAGGGGAATCCCCACAGCGGATTGGGGGTATGAGCCCCCGTTTGCCGGTGGGCAATCAGGGTCAGCAGATCGCCGACAACGGCGCTGGCAGTCGGCCCCCGCCCCGCCCCCGGCCCCGACAGCACCACCTGACCCAAGGGATCCCCCTGCACCAAAACGGCATTGTCCACGCCGTTGATGTTGGCCAAGGGGTGGGTAGAGGGCAGAAGGGTGGGGTGAACTCGGATGTCCAAGGCCATCGTGTTGCTCCGCAACGCTGTCGCGACCGCCCCTTCCCCGTCATCCAAGGGCTCCGCCCCGCTAGCGCGAACAGGATGGGCCCTTGCTGCTCCGCAATGCTGACGCAACTGGGCGATGGCCAAGAGCTTGAAGGTGTAGCCCCACTCGCGGGCATAGCGAATGTCGGTGGGGCTGATGCCGCGGATCCCTTCGCAGGGGATGGCTTCCCGCTTCACAGACACCCCGAAAGCAAGGCTGGCCAAAATGGCGATCTTGTCGGCGGCATCCCAACCTTCCACATCGGCGCTGGGATCCGCTTCGGCGTAGCCGTGGGCCTGGGCCAGGGCCAGGGCTTCCTCAAATGAGCTGGCCGCCTGGGTCATCTGGCTGAGGATGAAGTTGGTGGTGCCGTTCACAATGCCCCAGACCGCCTGGATGTGGCTGGCCTGCAGGGACTGTTGCAAGGGCTGCAGAATGGGGATCCCGCCCCCAACTGCCGCTTCCAAGAGCACCGAGACTTTGGCTTGGGCTGCCGCCTGAAAGATCTCCTCCCCGTGGCGGGCGATCACCGCTTTGTTGGCTGTGATCACCGGTTTGCCGTGGTCAAGGGCTTTTAAGATCAAGCTGCGGGCCGGCTCCAAGCCCCCCATCAGCTCGATCACCACGTCGATCTCCGGATCCGACACGATCTGCTCCAGATCGGTGGTCAGGCGCTCAGGTGGGATCCGCACTTGCCGCGGCTTATCCAAAGAGCGCACCCCCACCGCCGCAATATCGACTGCTCGCAAGAGAGGATGTCGGGGTTGCTGCAGAATTTGCACAACACCCGTGCCAACCGTGCCCAGCCCCAATAGCCCAACTCGTTCGCGGTAGCGGCGCATAGCGCTTTAGACCACAACTCTTCCTTTTGCCTGCTGTTCCCGTTAGCGGGACGGAGTCCTTTGCCCTGTGAGGGCTCCGCCTCGCCAATGCAAACAGGAAGCGGACGGGATCCCCTCACCATTATCACGCTTGGATCCACGCTCTGCTAACGCGACTATGATCCGCATGCAGAGCACTTTGTTCGCGCTAGCGGGACGGCGTCCTTAGTTGGGATCTATACACTTGTCCGCCAGAGAATCCCGCAAGGCACGGACAAAGTGATAAGGGGGCAAAGGGGCGCTCCAATCCAGTTGCCAATGGGGGTGCTGAGCCAGCCAGGTTTGGGTGAGCTGAAGGGCGGCTTCCCACTCGGCAGGAGTGAGCAAAAAGTAGAGCCGCAAGGCCTCTCCCGGTTGGGGATCCACCCTTTGCACAGGCCAGGTGGAAGGCCAAAGCTGCTGTAGGGCTTGCTGCTCCTGCTCTTGCTGCTCTTGGGCTTGTCGTTGCTGGAGATAAGCTTGCTTGCGGGCCAAAAGATAGGCTGTTCCGCTCAGGGAGGACTGTGGCTCCGGTTGGGGCTGAGGTCGAACCCTTCCTTTGAGACAATACTCGGCCCGCCCCCCAATGGCTGCCAGGGCTTGTTCGTATTCCGCTTGCCGGGACAGCAGGTGGGATCCCAGCTTTTCTGCTGAGAGGAAGCAGGTGCCGAAGCGCAGGGGCAGCACCGGCATCTGGGCGAACAGTCGGCAGATCACCTGGTCGTGGCGCAGGGCAGAGCGCACCAACACCTCATCCGAGACTTGCAGCGACTCTGGATCCTGCATCGGCTCCACAGCAGCGGCAATTCGGCTGCCTGTCGGGGAGAACACCTGCACCGACCGATGGATCCCCTCGGTTTGCCGGATGAAGGGCAAAAGCTCTGGCGCTGGCTGCAGGAAGAAGGCGTAGGTGTAAAGGGGGCTGTTGATACTCTGCTCATTCCCGTCAGCAGTACGGAGCACTTGGGGTTCTGGCTGAGCTGGGAAGGTCATGGTCTCGGATTTAAGACGAGTAGGTAAGACGGGTAGGCTCGCCTTCCCAGTCTACGCAACCTAGGATTGGGATCTTTGAAACCTACAGGGTTCCACCTATAGAGTTCCACGGCCAGAGTTCTACGGCCAGCCTGGAGATGCGATAGACTAACCTCGCATCGGTTCTGCACAGGCTGGGGTGTCTGGGGCCGGAACAGGGCCTGTTTTTTAGGCGGGCTCCCCACCCCAACCCCCCCAACAGGTGAGGCCATGAACAGCCGCCCAGATTTCCAACCCTTCGAAAAAGAAGAAACCGAACGCTTGCGGGATCTACTCCCCGCTTCCTTCCGACCCTTGATCAGCGTCGTTCCCCACTTCGGGGGTGAAGCCCTGCTCATCTCCCGCCGCAAAGCCCCTTGGCAGCCCCAGGGCACAATTGCCATCGATTTTCGCCGTTGGCAAGGGATCCCTCAGCCGCAGCGGGATCTGTTGTTTCTGCGGGAGGTGGGATGGCTGGGCAACCGCAATTGGTTGCAGCCGGGGTTTTACCAATCGCTGGCCTTGATGGGGGGCATCACCACTGTTGCGGAGCTCTCTTTGCAGCACCCTTTTTCCGCTCTGTTGGCAGGTGGCATTACAGCTCTCTCCGTCCGGCAGATCTGGCAAAACCTGAACCGGGAGAGCGCCCATTTCGATGCCGATGAGTTTGCCCTGCGCCGTGCCCAGTTTCGCGGCTACACCCGACAAGAGGCCGCTCAACACCTGGCAGATGCCATAGAACAGGTTCTGAAGCTGGATCCCACCGATATCCTGACGGCGCTACGGCTGCAACGGCTGAGAACCATTGCCCGCAACCTGGCTTCTACCCCCCCCAGCGGAAACGCCTGGTCGCGTTAGCGGGACGGAGTCCTTGGCCAGTTGCACTTGGGTAATGGCCACCCGACCGGAGAAGCAGATGTCGGTATCGGTTTGGGGATCCCGAGCGCGCTCCGCATAGCGGCCCTGATAGCGAAACCACAGCGACTCTGCCCCATTTCCCTCGGCTTCCACCGCATAATCGAGCGGCAGGGGTTGGGTGCAGAGGGGACAATAGACCCGCTCCGGCAGAGGGGATCCGGCGGGCAAGTGAGGCAGGTTCACATTCCAAAACGCCCCCCTGGGCAAAGGTTGTTCCATCAGCTCCGCCAAGATTTCCCGCGTCCACCGCTGGGCCTGCTCCCAGTCGATGGGTTGGCCCCCTGCTCGGTATTGGGAAATGGCAATTCCCGGGATCCCGCGCATCGCTGCTTCCCGTACCGCCGCCACCGTTCCCGACAGGTACACATCCGATCCAAGATTTCCCCCCTCGTTGATACCGGAAAGCACCCAATCCACCGCTGGGGCCAGCTTGAATAGGGCCACTCGCACACAGTCGGCAGGGGATCCCTCGACGGCAAAGGTGCGCTCGCCGCGGGCCAAGGCTCGAAAAGGTCGCCCCGTCGTCACCTGGTGGCTGCAGCCGGAAATCGGTTGGTGGGGGGCCACAATCCAACAGTGTTCTTCCGGGATGAGAGAGTTGAGGGCCAACTTGAGGTTGGCCAGCCCGGCAGCCTCGATGCCGTCATCGTTGGTCAGCAATACCTTCATTCCTACTTTTCCCTTCTGCCGGCAACTTCTTGGGTGAGTCCTTTTGCAAGTCCCAGTGGCAAATCTGGAGATCTTGGGTGCAAAAGCGATGGGGATCCCGTTCTTCTTTTACCCTATCCCTAGGGGGGTAGCGTCTCCCATGCCGCGTCCCCTGATCCATCGTATAAACCGATACCGGAGGATTGCGATGACCACACGGGTAGCCATTAACGGATTTGGTCGCATTGGGCGGGCCTTCCTGCGGGTGCTGCTGTCTCAGCCAGCTCGGGAGCTGGAGGTGGTGGCAGTCAATGACCTGACCGAACCCGACAACTTGGCCTATCTGCTCCAGTTCGACTCGGCCTATGGGCGCCTTCCCCAAACCGTGAGCGCGGTGGACGGGCATCTGCAAATCGGCAACCACCTGAAAGTCCGGGTTTTGGCAGAGCGGGATCCGGCGCAACTGCCCTGGAAAGATCTAGGGGTTGACCTGGTGGTGGAATCAACCGGCTTGTTCACCAAACGAGACGGGGCCGCCAAACACCTGGAGGCCGGGGCCAAAAAGGTGATCATCTCTGCTCCTGCCAAAGGCCCCGACTTGACGGTGGTGATGGGGGTCAACGATGACCAATACGACCCAGAGCGGCATCACATCATCTCCAATGCTTCCTGCACCACCAACTGCTTGGCGCCGCTGGCCAAGGTTTTGTTGGATCGCTTCGGCATCGAGACCGGCTTTCTCACCACTTGCCATGCCTATACCGCCACTCAGGCAATTGTGGATCGCCCGGATCCCAAAGATTATCGGCGGGGCCGCTCAGCAGCAGTGTCGATCGTGCCTTCCACCACCGGGGCCGCCACGGCAGTGGCCGAGGTTTTGCCCGCCCTGAGAGGAAAGATGGATGGCCTGGCGCTGCGGGTGCCCACCTTGACCGGCTCGATTGTGGACTTTGTGGTGCGTACCGAGCAGCCCATCACTAAAGAAGCCGTCAACCAAGCCTTTATCGAGGCTGCAGAAGGCCCGCTGCGCGGCATCCTGGCCATTGCTCCGCCAGAGATCGTATCGGCGGATATTGTCGGGGATCCCCACTCTTCCATTGTGGATTTGGGATCCACCATGACCTTAGGGGATCGCACGGTGAAGGTGCTCTCCTGGTATGACAACGAGTACGGCTATGCCGCGCGGCTGGTGGATCTGGCGGCCAAAATCGGGGCTGCGCTGTAGGTAACCATCCCCGTTGCGTTCAAGGCAAGGCTATTAGAACCGGATTTGCGGTGGGGCAGTTACGGTTCAGATGCGGTTGTGGCCGGGGTTGCAGGCGATGAAGGGGGGCCGAGCCACAGCAGGATCACCATCGCCGGAGCAGCTGTCATCGCTGTAATCAAATAAAACAAAGGCCAATTGACTGCAGCCGCCAAATAGCCCGACACGGCCCCGGCCAAGGTTCCCCCCACGGCAAATACACTGGTGAGCAAAGCATACTGGGTGGCACTAAATTGCCGATCGCAAAGGCTCATCAAAAAAGCCAGAAAAGCAGCCGTGCCCATGCCCCCGGCCATGTTGTCGAAAATGGTTGCCCCCAGCAGCAGCGGATAGTTTTGCCCCACCAACCCAATCGCTCCCAGGCCCAAATTGCCGATCCCTTGCAAGGCTGCGAAAATGAACAGACAGCGGTAGGTGCCGATGCGGCTGACCCACTCCCCCCCCACAAAAGCCCCAGCCAAGGTGGCCAACAAGCCTATCCAACTGCGGATAATGCCCAGATCGCTGGTGCTAAACCCCGTCTGCAACAAAAATGTGGGGGTCATTTGCCCTGCCAAGCTATCCGGCAACTTGAAGCAGACCACAAACAGCAGGATCGCCCAGGCCAAGCGGTGCCGCCAAAAAGATTGAAACGGCTCGATGATGGCCGACCGCAAAGAGGTAGGCTTGAGGGCGCTGTTTTCCGGCTCAGGGGCCAAAAACGAGGTAATCAACCCGATCAACATCAGCAGCGCCATGATCCCGTACACCTGCCACCAGGGCAAATAGTCCGCCAAGATCAAACTCACGCCACTGCTGACCAGCAGCGCGATGCGGTAGCCGAATACAAAAATCGCTACCCCTGCCCCCATCTCCCGCTCTGCCAAGATATCGGTACGGTAGGCATCCACCGCGATGTCCTGAGAGGCGCTCAAAAAAGCCACCAGCAACCCCACCAGAAAGATCGGGCGGGTGAAAACCGTGATTCCCGGCCAAGTCTGGGCCAGCTCTTCCCATCCCAGAGCTTCCAGCCAGGTTTGGGTCGGATCCTGAAAACCCAGTAGCCCTATGCTGAGCAGCAACAGCACTTGGGTCAGGGCCATCCACCCCCGCCGCCGACTGCCCCGCAGGGATCCCGGTGCCGGCAACAGAAATCGATCCAGAACAGGCGACCACAGGAACTTGAAGGAGTAGGGCAAATTGAGCAGGTTAAACAAGCCGATGGCAATGGTGGTCAAGCCCGCTTGGGTCAGCCAAGCATTCAAGGTGGTGTTGATCAACAGCAGCGGCAAACCCGAAGAAAATCCCAACAGCAGCAGGACGCCCATCTTGGAGCTGCCGTAGACCCCCAACATCCGCCTCAAGACGCTTGTCCCTGCCTCAATCATGACCAGCCTTCCCCACCATCCTGTCCATTCTCAGGGATCCCTGTATTCCCAGTCACCTATTTTCGGGCTGGAGGCCCGCACCATAGCCGCAGGCTTGGTGCCGGGAGGAAAGCCCGCCTCCATATAAGTGTACTGGGACAAAACCTGGATGAACTACAATAAGCCCATGAGCCAGACCATCTCTGTACGTTGCAAGCTGATAGTCCCACAAGAGTTGCGTCAAGAGATTGACCGCACCTTGCAGGGATTTGCTGACGCTTGCAACCAGATCCTCGACACCGCTAAGCGTGAAAAGTGCTGGAACATCGCCAAGCTGCACCACTTGGTTTATAGGCCAGTGAGAGCGGCAACGGGGTTGAAAGCCAACCACGTCTGTCAGGCACTCCGCCGGGTGATTAGCAACGCCAAAGCGGTGAAACAAGTCCACAAGTTTCGCCCCACCAGCCTGACTTTGGATGTGCGTACTTTCGAGTACCGAGAGTCTGAACAGGTTGTTGGCGTGACCCTGATGAGTGGACGGGTTCGGCTCAAGCTCAAGATTGGCGGTTATCAAATCGCTTTGCTGCGGGGGCAAACGCCCACCAGTGCAACTCTGTCCAAGACCAAGCAAGGGGAGTACTACATCAACATTGCGGTTAAGTTGGACACTCCCCCAACTGGCAAGACTCCCAAGGTAATCGGAGTTGACTTGGGCAGGCGGGATATAGCCACCGCTAGTAACGGACGCTCTTGGGGTGGAGAACACATCCAGGCCGTCCGCGACCGGTTCAGCCGTGTACGCGCCAAGGTTCAATCCAAACG
>NZ_JBSSCS010000032.1:0-31737 GCF_054060015.1 Thermostichus sp. MS-CIW-25 | reverse complement strand
CCGGGCTTGTTTTGTTCTCTGGTAGAGCAGAGCAGGCCCAGGGCTACTGAAAGCCCGCTCCGTACCGCTTAGCGGTCGGAGCCGGGTAGTTTACTTGGCCCTGGTGATCATCGATATGCAGCGAGATTTCCTGGAGCCGGGCGGCTTTGGGGAAATGTTGGGCAACGATGTCACCCAACTGGGATCCATTGTGTCCACCCTGAAGGGGCTGCTGGACTTTTTTCGTCAAAAGGGCTTAACCGTCATTCATACCCTAGAGGGTCATCAGCCAGATCTCTCCGATTGCCCGCCCAGCAAGCGCAAACGCGGCAAGGGATCCCTGACCATTGGGGACGAAGGCCCTATGGGGCGGATTTTGATTCGGGGAGAGCCGGGCAACACCATCATCCCTGAGCTTGCTCCGCTTGCGGGAGAGATCGTCATCCCCAAACCCGGCAAAGGGGCTTTCTACGCCACCGAGCTGCAAGAAATCTTGCAAAAGCGCGGCATCACCCACCTGCTGTTCACCGGGGTAACCACAGAAGTCTGCGTGCAAACCACAATGCGCGAGGCCAATGACCGCGGCTATGAGTGCCTGCTGGTGGAAGATTGCACCGCCAGCTACTTCCCAGAGTTCAAGCAAGCCACCCTGGAGATGATCCGGGCGCAAGGGGGCATCGTCGGCTGGACGAGTTCTGCTCAGAACATCCAAAAAGCGTTATCGGGTTTACAGTGAGTGTGAATAACCCAACAAGCGTGAGGCTGAACCGATGACACTGGCTCAGGAGGCAACTGCCCAAGTCCCCGCCTTTTGCGAAGGGATCCAGTACTTCGGGGATCCCTGGCCGGAATTTGACCGCCTGGGCCAGGCCCCTGCAGTGGATGCCGGCACCGGGAAACTGAGGGATCCCGGCAGTCGCATGGCCGCCTACCAAACCTTGCTCTATGCCGATGCCTTGCGCTACCTCACCCTGCAAATGACCGCCAGCAAAGCCTCAGGCCACCCGGGCGGATTTGCCAGCCAAGCAGAAGCCTATGCAGCTCTGGTGTACCTGGGCCAGAAGAACATCCCCACCGAAGTCGGGCACCACGCGCCGGGCTTTTACGCGGCCATGTTTTTGGATGGATCCCTGGCCGAGATGGGCATCCACACCGTCTCCGACCTACGGGCCCGTTTTCGAGAACGGGAAGGGCTGTTGGGTCACCTATCCGGCTACATTCCCGGGCTGCTGGCACCGGCTGGGCCGCTGGGGCAAGGACAACACTTTGCCATGGCAGGAGCCCTGCTCTATCCAGATCGCCTCTTCCCGGTCACGATTGGGGATGGCGGCCTGGGAGAGCCCTATGTGATGAGCTCCATGATTCACTTCCACACGGCTTTCCCGCAGCGCACCAACTTCCTGCCGGTGCTGGTCTGGAACGGCTACAGCCAAGAGCACCACAGCATGATCTCCACCGCCAGCAACGCCCAGATGGCCCAGTATTGGCGGGGCAACGGCTTTGAGGAAGTGGTGTTGGTGGATGCCAAGGACTTTGACGATGCCCAACAGCCTGGCCCTTACGTCGACAGCACTCAGTTTTCCCTAGAAGCCCGCCTTGCCTTTGCCCAAAGGGTGCTGATCGAAATGGAGCGAGCCATCCAATCAGCCCTGAGCGGACAATTAACGGTTTTCATCCTCAAGCAACTGAAGGGGGCTGGGGTACATGCCAAGGGATCCAAGTCCCACAACCTCTACGGCCACCACACTCTGGATCACCCGGACATTGTGGCGGCTCTGCGGGCGCGGGCCTTACATCCGGCAGCTTGGGCCCTGGTGCGACAAAACTGCCAACGGGCAGCCGGGGGGCCAGCCGCCAAGGTGGCGGTTACAGAGTTCGTTCGGCCTTTGCCGCCTTTGGGATCCCTAAACCTAACGGAGTTTCCCCTAGGGGACAAGCAGGTTTCCACCACGGCCATCGGATCCCTGGTGGTGCAGGTGGGGCAGAAGGATCCCGACTTTTTGGTGGCCAATGCCGACGGCAACGAAGCTTCCGGCATCGCCAATGTGAACCAAGGTCTCAAGGTGATTCACCCCACGGTGGATCCCCTCTACAACCAACAGCCCCAAGGACAAGTCTATGAGCCCCTGAGCGAAGATGCCTGCGCGGGGCTAACGGCGGGCCTAGCCCTCTTCGGCGGACGCTCCCTGTGGTGCTCCTACGAGTCCTTTGCCGTCAACGGCCTACCCATCTGGCAGACGGTAACCCAAGCCATGGCGGAGCTGCGCCGGCCCACCCCCTCGGCCATTGCCCTCTTCACTGCCGGCGCTTTGGAACAGGGGCGCAACGGCTGGACCCACCAACGCCCGGAAATTGAAGCCTACCTGGCGGCCATGATGCGCAACGGCAACGTCTTCCCCCTCTTCCCGCCCGATGCCAACTGTGCCCAAGCTGCCTACGAATGGGCCCTATCCACCTGCAACAAAGGGATCCCTATCATCGCCAGCAAAACCCCCCTGCCCATCCGCACCACCCTCGAACAAGCTCGCCAAGCAGTAGAGCAGGGCTGCACCGTCCTTCAGGAACTTCCTGGATCCCGCACCGTGGTCTTTGCCGTGGTGGGGGATATGATTCTCCTGCCCGTGTTCGAGGCGGCTGAACAGCTCCAAGCCCAAGGGATCGGCTGCAAAATCGTCTCGGTGATTAACCCCCGCCGTCTGTATCGCCCCGGCGACGTGGCTTGGTCCACCTGTGCTCAGCCAGATGGGGAATTCATGTCCGACCAAGAATTTGCCGCTTGGTTTGCCGGCGAGGCCCTCATCGGCGTAACAGGCGGGGCCAGCCTGATGTTGGAGCCTCTGACATTGCGCTACACTGGCCCGCGCGACATTTTTGCCTGGAAACGCGGCGAAACCACCGCCACCCCCGCCGAATTGATGGACTACAACGGCCTGACAGCCCAAGCACTAGCAGAACGAGCCAAGCAACTGCTATGCTGAGGGCGAGCTTTTAGCTTGGTTAGCATTGTCCACCTTATTTTTTCCTATTTTTTCCTATGACTGCGGCTAGCTCTCTCCGAGAGAAGCTTGAGAGGATATCTCCCACCGAGAGGGTAGAGCGAGTTGTTGTCCAACACTTTGCTGTTCCCCTCCTGCATGCGCTTGGCTTTCACGACTTGGAAATTAGATATGAATTCGAGACAGGTTGTGGCCAGGTCGACCTCGCCGCAAGAAAGAACGAAGATCCTGAAGATACTTTCTTTAACTCCCAAAGGAACCCCTACTTGCTTTTGGAGGCAAAATCCAGAGTAGTCAACCTCAAAGAAGGATCTTACTATAGGGATGCAGTTTGTCAAATAGAAAGCTACCTGCTCGGCGAGAACTGCAAATCTGCAAAATGGGGAATTATCACCAATGCAAACAACATCCAGATCTGGAGGAAGCATGGAAAAGTCGTCTACCCTGCTACAGCAAACTTCTCCATTAATCCAGATAACATTGAGAGCATAGTGCGTAACTTGCGAGACAAGATAGAAAACTATGAGCGCGCTCTGACTGTATGCGTGTATAACAATAAAGGGGGCGTAGGCAAAACAACGACGGTCATTAACCTTGCGGCAGCACTAAAAACCAAGGGAAAAAAGGTCTTAGTTGTTGACTTTGATTCTCAGGGTGATCTGACAAGAAGCTTGGGAGCCACTCCTGGAAAAATTACACTGACGCAATGTTTAAAGGATCCCAAAATAGACATCCATGCCATTGTCCAAACATATAGACTCGAATGTAGACTCAAAGGCAAGCAGACTACCCTTCCCATCTTCGACATTATCCCAAGAGACCCTGAGCTGGAGACGTTGACCGACAGCCAGTCGCTAGCATATATCCAAAAGGGAACCCGACGCCTTCGCGATCTGATTGCCCCTCTTCGCAATGAGTATGATTACATCCTAATCGACTGCCCAACTCAATGGCTTTACTTCAGCCAAAGTGGTGTTTTTGCTGCCGATGTTATTTTGATACCTACCCGCCCCGACGATCTGTCTTCCCTGAATAATGCTGCTAGAGTAATCACCAGCTTTGTTCCAGAAACTGCTAAGTCACGACAGGATGGCGGCCCCAGGACTTTGCCTATCTTTTTCAACGGCGTCCCCTCAGAAAGCGAAAGAAGCGAAAACGCTATTAAACGAGCAAATGATGAGATAGAAAAAATTGTCAGCCAAGAGAGAAGCATGAACCTACTTCCATATTTCTGGCCGCATTTTAAGAGAGGTAATGAAAACAAAAGCATTTTTGGGATACCTGACTATGCAGTGATATCCTCTGCAAGCTTTGATCGAAGGCCTGCCGTCTTTAGTCGCAAGAAAGTTTTAGAATACTACCAGAGTCTTGCCCGTGAGTACTTTATCGATGAGTGAGTTTTCAGATCTAGGTAGGTTGGTTAACTTACCCCTTGAGAGCATTACGCCCGCCGATGGGTTTTCTGCTCCCTCCTTCCTTGTTGCCGCAGCCGCAGATCAGCTAAGGGCGACAGGAGGACACAACTGGGTTCCTCTGCTGGTGGTCGAGGCTGGCGACTATCAGTACAAGGCCATTGGTAACCATTTTGTCTATGCAGTTGCTCAAGAAGCGGGACTGGAAAGGCTATGGTGTATCGTTGTCGATCCTGATCCAGAGCAGGTTAAGCAGGCCCAGATTCTCGCCAAAGAAATTGTTCCGAAGGTAAATTTGACCAATACATCGAGAGAGACTATCTTGGCTGCGCTAAGATACCTAGCCGAGCGACCCAGCAGTCCCCTCAAGGGAGTCGATGTAACCATTGCAGCTGCCCGGATTGCAGAGGCGGATAGAAGTTGGTGGCAGGACTTAACCCCCATAACCAAGCTTGGGTGCAAAATTACGCGAGGCAAAAAACTGGATGCCCTATCGGAAGTATTTTTCGTAACTCCTACAGCGTTGCCCCCTACTCTGAAGAAATCATCCAAGAGATCTGCGGCATCCGCTGGCGCGAAGAAAGCGACCTCAACTCGCTCGCGAAAAAAAACAGAGGGAGAGAGCTGAAAGGGATCCCTTCAAAAACATATTCTCCTCTCCACATCACCGAGGCCCGACTCCGCTTGCTGTGGGATGCCTGCCTCAAGCCTCCCTTTGAATGGCTACTGCCACCCCAAACAGCCTTGGCCGCTCTCAACAACAGCCTCCATGGCAGGTATGCTCTGCTTACCTAGGACGACCGGATCCATCTGGAGCTCATGCACAGGATGATCACCAGCATCTTGGAGATCGACCTGACCCAAACCGTCCGGTATTATCTTGACCACAGGGATCCCCCCCTTATCGCCTGGATCCTGGGCCGTGATCAAGCGCTCCAGACCTGTTGAAACCTCATATTGTTCAGGGTCAGGCCCCATTGGGATCCAACGCTGCCACAGATCCGAGGCTTTGTAGCTACAGAGTTTGAGGACTCGATAAATTTATGAGGTCGAAGCTCAACGGCTGGAACCGGTAGGATTGACTTATCTTTGGCCAGTGTCCTGCTAGGAATGGATCATGGCGCTTTACGACCGCGATTTTTATGCCTGGACACAAGAACAAGCCGCGCTGCTGAAATCGGGGCAATGGGATCAATTGGATATTCCCAACTTGGTGGAGGAGATTGAGACTTTGGGCAGGCAAGAACGCCGCGAATTGGTGAATCGGCTAGGGATCCTGGTGGGCCATCTGCTAAAGTGGCAGTTTCAGCCTCAGCAACGAAGCAAAAGTTGGACAGCCACAATCATCGAACAGCGGCAAGAGGTGCAGGAGTTAATTGCGGATAATCCCAGCCTTAAGTCTTATCTGGTTGAAGCAATGAATAAAGCTTATCAAAAGAGCGTCCTGCTGGTGGTTAAAGAAACGCCTCTATCTCTGGACGATCTGCCTGCCCAGTGTCCCTACACGTTGGATCAGGTGATGGATCCCAACTTTTACCCCGAACAGGAGAATTCCCAGTGACGCTAGACCTCGATACTTATGCCCATACTTAAGAAGGCGATGGCACTACATGAACTTTGCTAGCTTTGCTCCTTGTGTTAACTCTGCTGGCCCTAGCAGCTCAATTTTCTCACTCCGATGTTAGATGCTCTCTTCAAAATAATCACTATCAATCTTCTTTACCGGATACAATGAAACTGTAGATACGCCAACGTCGTGCTCAATCATTAGATTTGTTAGTTGTTCGCCGTCAATCAAAACAATCTTACTGCCGATCTGCGAAACGTAGCTGCTAGCGTCTTCAGTAAACCTGGAGGTAGTGATAAAAATACCCTTGTTTGCTCTTTGAGCCTGTAAAGCACCCACAAACTGCATGACATCAGGACGACCTACCGGATTGCTATCCCAACGCTTTGCCTGAATATACACAACATCAAGACCGAGTTTGTCCTCTTTTATGATCCCATCAATTCCACCATCGCCACTCTTGCCAATTGCTTTGCCCGCATCTGCTCGTGAACCTCCATAGCCCATTTTGACCAGCAGTTCCACAACAACCTTTTCGAAGAAGGCAGGCGATACTTTCTTTAGCTTGGCAAGCAGTTCATCGGCCAGTTTGTCACGGAGATTTTCATACGCAGCTTCTAACTGCTCTAATGGTGTCGCTGCCGAAGTCTCTGATAAATCTGATAAAGCTTTTTGTTTGCTTGCCTTGTTGCTGCTTCTTGTGCCTTTGGGCCCCTCAAATTCTCGGAATTCAGGATATTGCCTGAGTAACTCTACATTGATGGTTTTGGGCTGTTTTTCAAGAAGATCTCTTCCGCGGTCAGTAATTTGGTAGAATCCTCTGCGCGTTGTTTCCAGCAGCCCTGCCTTTTTCATATAAGTTGCAGCCCAGCCGACGCGATTGACAAAGGTTGGCTGTACACCGCTCGGCAGCATCTCCCTGAGATCGTCCTCTGTGAGGCCCAGTTCCTTTGCCAGAACTTCAACAGCTTCGCTGGTTGATATTTCGGTTTCTTTACGTGCTGCAAACTGGAGAAGTGGCAACATCAAGCTCTGATAATCGGGAACGGCCATTTGTAGAACCGATGTGAAGACAGGGATCCCAACATGTTTCGCTCATAACTCTACGACAAGCCTCTGCTACAAGCCAGCTAGGGTATCTGTCAGGCTCGGAAACCTCTGACAAGAGTTTGGCATGGATGGCTCAGGCGTGATTTGAACACGCGACCAAGGGCTTATGAGTCCCCTGCTCTACCGCTGAGCTACTGAGCCAGGATAGTGCTTAACTAGAATAGCACTCTTGGGCCGGAACTGCGCCTCAGAAAATCCCCTCAGCCCCCTCTCGGGAGAGAAGCCACAGACATAGCCACGCCTATCGGCAGGTCAGGGCAGCTTCATAAACCCGTCGGTTGGCCGCGAGAGACTTCTCCAAATCCACCAGTGGGCGAGGGTAGTCCACCCCCAATCGGACTCCAAATTGCTTCTGCTCGGCAGCAGTGAGGCGATAGGGCTCGTGGATTTTGTCCCCCGGGATCCCGGCCAATTCCGGCAACCAGTGGCGCAGATAGTCTCCTTTGGGATCGTACTCGCGAGATTGTTTGGGGATGTGGAAGTAGCGGAAGCCGCGGGCATCGTTCCCTACGCCGGCGGTGTAGTTCCAATTGCCGTAGTTGCTGGCCACGTCGTAGTCGATGAGCAGCGACTCAAACCACTCAGCGCCCATGCGCCAGTCGATGCCCAGGTTTTTTGTCAAAAAGCTGGCCACATTCTGCCGTCCCCGGTTGGACATAAACCCAGTAGCCGCCAGCTCCCGCATGTTGGCATCCACCAAGGGGTAGCCCGTCTCACCCCGACACCAAGCCTGGAAGCGCGGCCAATCCTGCTGCCAAGGGATGGGGATCCCTTGGATCCCAGAAGGACGGAACAGTTTGGCGCCGTGCTTGGCCAAGATAAACCGAAAATAATCCCGCCACAGCAGCTCAAACACCAGCCAGTAGGTGGACTCATTGCGCACCCGCTCCTGCTCATAACGCTTGACCTCGGCATAGACGGTGCGAGGGGAGATGCAGCCCAGGGCCAACCAAGCAGAAAGCCGGGAGCTATCGTCGGGATCCAACATGCCGTTGCGGGTTTCTTTGTAGATGCGCAGCCGATCCAGATCCCAAAAGTAGGTTTGCAGGCGGGCATGGGCAGCAGTGCTGCCGCCAAGGTAGGTGAAGCGGGCCCGTGGATCCCCGGCAGGTGGGGATAGCCCCAGCGAGGCCAAAGTAGGCAGAGGGCCGGGATCCAAACCCGATGGCAGGGGGGGGATCGAGGGAATGGGCAAGGGATCCCGGATGGGAGTGCTTTCCTCGACTTGCTTTCGAAAGCGGGTGAACAGCTCCGGCAGTTGCGAGAGACAAAAGGGGAGATCCTCAGGGTGATAGAGGGTGTGGCCCCAATCGACCTGCAACGGGATCCCCAGAGACCGCAAAGCCCGCTCAACAGCAGCCGCCACCTCCTTCTCCTCGGTGCCCACCTCTTCATGGGCATAGACCGCCTCGACCCCCCACTCCTGTGCCAAGGTGGGGATCACCTGTTCTGGCTGTCCCTGGCGGATCACCAAATCCGAGCCGCGCGACCGCAACTGCTGCCGCAAATCCGCCAAACTCTCCAGCAAAAACTGACCGCGGAAAGGGCCGGTTCTGGGGCGGAGCCCAAGGGAAGTCTCGCCGAACTGGCGGGGATCCAAGCAATACAAGGGGATCAAAGGGGATCCCTGTTGGCAGGCCCGCGTCAGCGGCTGGTGATCCAGCAGGCGCAAGTCGGTGCGAAACCACAGCAGGACGGTCATTCTGCAGCTACCCTACACGGATCCCGCGGACTCAGACTTGGACACCCGAACCCCAGCTGGACGCCCCAGCTCAGGGCTGGGAACAAAATGAGGCACATCGGCAGCCGGGATGTGAACAGGGGCCTTGGTGCGCGGATGATAGGTTTGCCGGGCGGGACGATGGCGCAGCGAGAACGTGCCAAAGCGAGCCAGCCGCACGGATCCCCCCTGGGCCAGGCATTGGCTAATGCTGTCCAGCATAGCCTCCAGAGCAGCAGCAGCCATCTCCACCGTCAGGCCATCCACCTGTGCAGCCATTTGGCGGGCCAGCAAACGGCGATTTAAGTGGGGAGGAGAAGCCACCGACTGACCCTCTAGACAACAGCAACACAAACAGGGGCTTAGAGCACCTCCAGTTCACTCTCGAAAAACCAATGTCGAGAGCGATCGGGAAACTCCAGAATGTAGCCGACACCGCTGCCATCGACCACACGCCGTGCCAGCACCACAGCCTCTTTGCCCACCAGAGCGCTGAGGTTTTCTTGTCCGCGATCCTGGACAGAGCGAACTTTGACCTTATTTCCAACCTTGATCGCCATAAAACCGCGAAGAGACTTACCACTCAAGATGGTACGGCAAAAGTCCCCTTGCCGAGCTCCTGCCGCACCTCTGCTGGGGTTGACCCCGATGGGATTGCTAGAATGGGGTCAGAGTGCCGTGCCCCAGGGAAGACTGCCTCCGTGATTGCCCTCTCCCTCAAACCCGCCCACTGCTCCTGGAGCGTTATCAGCTTTCCCTCCACCCTCTACACCCAGCCCGTCCTCGATCTCTTGATCTCAAAAGTTCCTCCCGCCTGGAGAGCAGAAGTACGTTTGGGCTTACAGGAAGCGATCATCAATGCCGTCCGCCACGGCAACGGCCTCGATCCCAACAAGAAAGTGATCATCGAGTACGCCAGCTCCGAACCCTTTTACCAATGGCTGGTGCGGGATCAAGGGCCCGGCTTTCGTCCCCAATGCAAGCTCCACCTCTGCCAACACGGCATCTCGGAAACTGAAGAAGAGGACTCCGTCCCGCTGTCGCGATCGGGCCGGGGGATGCTTCTGCTCACCCAAATCTTCGACTTTGTGGAGTGGAATGAAATGGGCAACCAGGTCTATCTGGCCAAGTACATCCACCCCAACTGCCGGGATCCCTGGATAGTCTGACCCTCCCTCAATACCACTGCCAAAACAGCTTGCCCATTTGGGTAATCTGGCGACCCTGATCCGGATAGGGAGCCTCAGAAACGGTGAAGGCTGTGGTGGCAAAGGCAAAGCGCGTGGATGCCCAGCGGGATCCCTTAGCGCTCCGCGCCGCTGACGCGACCGGGTCGGGCAGCTCGCTTTCCAAGAGCAACCCCAGGGATCCATATCCATAGCCCAGATTGCGGTGGGGCAGGGGGGCCACCAACTTGCGCCAGGCGCGGTCGGCACCCAAGGGGGGATCCGCAAGGGCCGCCTCCAGAGCCGCTAGAGAAGAAGCCAGGTAGGAATAGCCTTTGCGGTCGGCGTGATACACCTGCGCCGGCAACGGGATCCCCGACGGCGACTGGGGAAGAGCTTCTGCCGCCGGCAACGGCAGGGATCCTCCCTTCCCGCTGACTTCCAGCCGCTCCCCTGCCAACACAGGGATCTCCGGTCGATGGGTGGAGCGGTGAGGACTCCGTCCCGCTGTCGCCACCGGCTGGGGTTCTGACGGCAAGGACTCCGTCTCCCCCGCAGGAGTGGTCGGTTGGGCCCAGGCAGTGGCGGTGCCGCGCTTCGTCGCCAGAGAGACCACCTGCCAGCCTTGGGCGCGCGCCCGCTCATCCAGATCAAAATAAGGACTCCGTCCCGCTGTCGCGACCGACTCATCCGGCATCTTGCCGACCCACAGCCAGGCCGGATCCCCGTCGCCGGGCAAAAGGGCAAAGGCAAACTCTCCCCGTTCCGGCAACAGACGCTGCCAGTCCAGCGCCACCTGAGATTGCAAGCGCTGCAGCCACTGGCCGGGATCCACCCGCAACCCCAGGGAATTTAGGGGCTGGATCTGCCCCAGGCTCTGCCAAACTGAGACCAGATTCTCTCCGGAAATCAGCGCCAAGGTTTTATCCGGCAGATGTTGAAGGATCTGCGGGCGAAAGGCTTCTGCCGCCGGCAAGGAGAAGCCAGCGGGCGCATGCCAGAGGGCAGCACTTTCGGCCACCAAGCCGCGGAAGTTTACCCCCAACCCCAGCCCTACCGCCTGCAACGTCAGCCCATCTGAAGAAACCGCCTCTGGATTTTGCCAGAAGGCCCAACCCACATGCGCCTCCCGCAAGGGCTGGATGACCTGCTGAAACAGAGGCTGAGCCACCAGAGACAACTGCGGCAACTGCCAAGCATCGATTGCAGCCCGAATGGCAGCAGACTGCTCCGCCAACAACACGTATTGCTCGCCGAAAACGGCTGCCGAGAACCCCTGCAGGCCCGGAATCGGGCTGGACACCACCTGAATGCCCTTGTAAGTGTCTACCTGCACCGGCCTCCCGGCCAAGCTCTGCCGTTCCCACAACAGGTTCAGCTCAAATTGAGAGACTGCCGCATCCCGCGTTTCTAGGGCAACCAAGGTGCCCCACTCCGGCAAACTGGCCAAGAGGGTGCTCCTCCCCAGCCAGGGCCGCACCTCCCGCTCAAAATCAAGGGATCCCCCGGCCAGCAAGGATCCCAGCCAGCCTGGGCCTTCAGGGGAGAAAAACTTTTGCCACTGCTGACGGGCAGCGCGTCGCTGGGGGGCAGGAGTTGCCGCTTGCCAAAACGCTTGCACCTCGTCCAGGGGAACAGCCAACACCAGCAGCGCTTGTGCGGAGCGAGGGGCCAAACCCACAATTGGCGGCAGCTCCGGGTGGGCCAGCAACAAAGCCACCGGACTGCGGGTGAGCAGCCATACGACAACCCACACCACCATGGCGGCCAGAAGACCAAGCCCAATCAGGATCCCGCGCAAGAGTTGCCGTCGTCCCATATCTCAATCTCTGCACCGAGGGAGACATGGCTCGGACACCCAGGCCCTACTGCTCTGCACTGCTGGCATGAACAGGCCTAGTGAAGAAGCGCTGCCCTCAGTCCTGCATGATAAAACCTTACCATGGAACAGAGGCTAACCCTGGTGTGCCAGCTGGAGCCCACCGCTGAGCAGGCGGCCAAGTTTAGAGGCACCCCACAAGCCTTTGTGATCCGCACCACCATTCCAAACCAACGTGCAGATCAGCCCTGCCTTGACCAGCCCGGCAGCTATCTAGGCCCATCCGAAAGTCAAACCCATGTCAGAGTTTCAACTGGTTTCTCCCTATCAACCCACCGGAGATCAACCTAAGGCAATTGCCGGCTTGGTGAAGTCGATTTCAGAAGGCCATCGTTTTCAAACCTTGCTGGGAGCAACCGGAACCGGCAAAACGTTTACCATCGCCCATACCATTCAGCAGGTAGGCAGGCCCACCTTAGTGATGGCCCACAATAAGACTTTGGCAGCACAACTGTGCAATGAGCTGCGGGAGCTTTTTCCTCACAATGCCGTTGAATACTTCATCAGCTATTACGACTACTATCAACCGGAAGCCTATGTTCCCAGCACCGATACATACATTGCCAAATCTTCTTCCATCAACGATGAAATCGATATGCTGCGGCACTCGGCTACCCGCTCTTTGTTTGAACGGCGGGATGTGATTGTGGTGGCCTCGGTGAGCTGCATCTATGGTCTGGGCATGCCAGAGGAGTACCTGAAGGCTTCCATCCCCTTCAAAGTCGGCCAGGAGATTAACCAACGGGATGTCCTGCGGGATCTGGCCAGCATCCAGTACGAGCGCAATGACCTGGAGCTGGTGCGGGGGCGATTTCGCCTCAAAGGGGATGTGCTGGAAATTGTGCCGGCCTATGAGGATCGGGTCATTCGCATCGAATTTTTTGGCGATGAGATCGAGGCCATTCGCTTAATTGATCCGGTTACAGGTGAGATTTTGAACAGCCTCAGCGCCCTCAGAGTTTATCCTGCTCGGCACTTTGTAACGCCGGAAGCACAATTGGAGCGGGCGATCCTCAATATCGAGCAAGAACTGGAAGAGCAACTGGCCTTCTTTCGCAAAGAAGGCAAGCTCCTGGAAGCCCAACGCCTAGAGCAGCGCACCCGCTACGACCTAGAAATGCTGCGGGAGGTGGGCTATTGCAATGGGATCGAAAACTACTCTAGACATTTAACAGGGCGCAAAGCAGGAGAGCCCCCCGCCTGCTTGGTGGATTATTTCAAGGCCAACGATTGGCTGCTGGTGGTGGATGAGTCCCACGTGACTGTGCCCCAAATTCGCGGCATGTATAATGGCGACCGTGCCCGCAAGCAGGTGCTGGTGGATCACGGTTTTCGCCTGCCCAGCGCCCTCGACAATCGCCCCCTCAAAGCCGAAGAATTTTGGGCCAAGGTTCATCAGTGTATCTTTGTTTCGGCTACCCCCGGCAACTGGGAACTGGAGCAGAGCGAGGCCCAATTTGAAACCCGGGTGGAAGATGGCAAGACCCTGAAGTTCTATGTGCCCGGCAGCGGTCGGGTTGTCGAACAGGTGATTCGGCCCACTGGGGTGGTGGATCCCGAGGTGCATGTGCGCCCTACGGCTGGGCAAGTGGACGATTTGCTGGGAGAAATTTACTTGCGATTGGAACGCTCTCGGCAGGGATCTGCCGAACGGGTGATCGTGACCACCCTCACCAAACGGATGGCAGAAGATCTCACAGAATATCTCCAGGAGCGAGGGATCCGAGTTCGCTATTTGCATTCCGAGATCACCTCGATTGAGCGAATTGAAATCTTACAAGATTTTCGAGAAGGGGCCTTTGACGTGTTGGTGGGGGTCAACTTGCTCCGGGAAGGGTTGGACTTGCCAGAAGTTTCTTTGGTGGCCATTTTGGATGCCGACAAAGAAGGGTTTTTGCGAGCAGAGCGCTCCCTGATTCAGATGATTGGGAGGGCAGCACGAAATGTCCGCGGTATGGTGGTGATGTACGCCGACACCATGACCAGCAGCATGGCCCGGGCCATTGCCGAAACCCAGCGTCGCCGCGAAATTCAATTGCAATACAACCGCCAACACAACATCGCGCCCAAGCCCATTGTCAAGAAAAACAGCAATGCCATCTTGTCTTTTTTGGCCATCTCCCGCAAACTCAGCAACCCAGATCTGGAAAAAGCCTTTCAAGCTGCGCAGGAGATTCCTCTCTCCGAGATTCCAGAGCTGATCGGCCAACTGGAACTGAAGATGAAAGAGGCCGCCAAAAACCTAGAATTTGAGGAAGCCGCCGAGCTGCGAGATAGAATCAAAAAGCTGCGTCAACGCCTTCTGGGCCATTCTCAGGGCACCTAAAATCCTTGCTCAGATCGGCCAAAATTGAGGTCGGCTTGTGCCACCATGAGCTTGCGGGGCAGCACCAGGGATCCCCAATTATCGATGGGCGTTCGTATCAAACCGGCCATGCAGGACTCTGTCCCATTTCGGCGAGCAGTTCTCTTGATTGGGCTGGCGGTGGGGATAGGTCTCTGGCTTACCCCTGCCGTTGCCTCTGCCCCTTCATTGGCCCAAGCCCTTGAATTTCGGGATCCCAACTTTTTCCTGACGGATCCCCGACCCACACCGGCTGAAGCGCCAACTCCTGAGGGATCCCCTGCCCCAGCCCCCAGCCCAGTCGGGATCCCTTTGACCGGCCAAGAGGGCACAGAGGTGTTGGTGGGGAACATCCCGGTGTTTCGCCTGCAGACGGCAGAGTACCCCAGCGATGTGCGGGCCGACAACGTTCGGGCGATCATCGAGCGCTTTCTGGAAGAAGGCCAGTTGCCGGAGCCAGAGGTACGGGTGGCCCAGGATGCCAATGGGCAATACATCTTACGCCTGGGGGAAAGAGGCCGCTTTGAGCGCACACAACGGTATTTGTTCACCGTCACCTATGCCGATGCAGCCGCAGAGCGCAGGGTGGCACCGGGTCAGGTGAGCCTGAATGACGTGCGTCTGGTGGCTAACAGTTGGGCGCGGCGGTTGGAGCAAGCGATTGCCGATTACCGCGAAGATCTGCTGGCTCTGCAGCGGGCCCAGGATCCGCGCGTGCTGGTTCTGACCCTCCTGGCAGGGATCGCCACCCTGGTGGTGGGGTTCTTTCTCTGGCGGCTGTTCGACCGCAGCCTAACCCGCTTGCAACGCTGGTTGGAGCTTAAGGCCGGAGAGACCTGGGGCACCTGGATCGATGTGGGTGGGATGCTGCTGCGGGGCGTGGGGGTGATCCTCATCGCCGGCATCTCGCTGGATCGCGGCATCAGCTTCATCCCTGCCCTGCGACCGTTTCAGCGCTCCTTTTACCTGGGCCTGGGTCGTGTGGTCGCCACGGCTCTGGGCGTTCTCACCCAGCCTCTGCCCAACTCCAGCGTTTCGATTGCCAGCTTGCTGGTCTTCCTCGTCCTCTCCATCTTGGTTTTCACCGGCGCCCACTACGTCAGTGTTGGCTTCAAGCAGCGCTTTTTGGCACGCCTGGGGCTGGATCTGGGCACCCAAGAGTCTTCGGCGGCCATCTTCAAGTACATCCTGACCCTGTTCGGCATCCTTCTGGTCTTGCCCTTCAGCGGCCTTAATCTGGGCTCCTTGGCGGTTATTGCCGGGGCGGTGGGTTTGGGGATCGGCTTTGGTTTGCAAAACCTCTCCAACAACTACATCAGCTACATTGCCATTTTGCTGGAGCGCCCCATCCAAATCGGGGATCTGGTGGAAGTGGACAACCTGCTCGGCACAGTGGAGCGCATTGGCCCACGGGCCACCGTCTTGCGCACCCTGGATCGCATTTTTGTGATTGTGCCCAACTCCCGCTTTACCGAATCGAAGGTGGTGAACTGGAGCTACCGGGATCCCCGCTGTCGCATTCACATTCCTGTGGGCGTGGCCTACGGCTCCGATACCGCCTTGGTTACCGAAGCCCTGCTCAGCGCCGCCAGAGAAAATGCTCGGGTGTTGAGCAGCCCTGCCCCCCAAGTCTGGCTCAAGTCCTTTGGCCCTTCTGCACTTAACTTTGAGCTGCTGGTGTGGATCAACCGTCCTCAAGATCAGTTTGTCTTGATCAGCGAGCTAAACTTCCTGATCGAGGCTGAGTTTCGGCGACGTGGGATCCGCATCCCCTTCCCGCAACAAGATATTCATATCCGCAGCCTAGAGGGATTTGCCCCCCTCAGTCAAAATGGCGGATCCCCTTCTTTGCCCGATACCGACTCCATTCACTCTGCCCTCAAAGAAGCGGCTCAATCGCCGGAAGACCAAAATGGTGTTTCCTAAGCTATTGCCTGCCATTGACACCCTATCGACACCATGTTGCAGCGGTTAGATGAGGTACTGGGAAGCTTTGGCAGCCATCCCCGTTGGGCTGAACTGAAGCAAATGCAAACCCTGCGGCAGCTCTGGCCCGAACTCGTCGGAGAGGCCGTAGCCGCCCAAACCTATCCTCTCAGCCTGCGCCGACAGGTGCTGCAGGTGGCCACCTCTACCCCGGCCTGGGCACAAAACTTAACCTTGCAACGCCAGATCATTCTCAGGAAACTCAACAGCCGGCTACAATCTCCCCTCAGCGATATCCGCTTCAGCTCTGGTGCCTGGCACAAGGGATCCAGCCCGGCTGCCCCCCATCCTGATGCGGAGCTGACCAGCAAGTTTTATGGCGCTCCCCGCCTAGCAGACCAAGATGGACAACGCCCTGGATCCTGTCGCAGCCCCAATCCAAAACAGCCCACCTCCGACCCGAAAGTGGCTTTCGAGCGCTGGGCCAGAGTGGTGAAGCAACAACAAACCCAGCAAAACCTGTTCCCTTGCCCCGCCTGCCGCTGTCCTACCCCTGCCGCCGAATTGGAGCGTTGGTTTGTCTGCGGGTTCTGCCATCGACAATCCTTACGCCCGCCCAGCTAACTCAGGAAACTCGAATTACGGTTGCTTCAAATGGCAATCAAACGATTCGTCAGGTCGATCCCCAACTTCTTTCTTCCTCTGAGAGAGGTTGTGGATGGTTACGGCAGCGGCAAGGAGCGCTTGGGAAGCGTCTCAACCCAGTTTGAAATGCAACTGCGAACCCTTAATCGTTCATAGCCCGATAGGTGGCCACCGAAGACGGCGATACACGGTTTAGATAGCGAAAGATCCAATACTTAAAAAGCGTATCTAGGAAAACCGGAAAAGTAGCAATAAAGCCGTAGATAAAATCGCGGTTCTCCGGTACCCCCAAATGAGCAGCCAAATTACTCAGCAGCACCTCCCAGCCGTGGGGTGAGTGATAACCGACAAACACATCGGTAAAAAGAATGATAATGAAAGCCTTGGCACTGTCGCTGAGGCCGTAGATCAGACGATCCAAAAAAGACTTGAGGACTTCGATTTCCTCACGCCCAATAAAGATAAGCCAGCCAAACACCAGCAGCGAAAGCAAATCAGCAAGGATATTCTTCAATCCTTCCGAGTTCCTACGGCTATATTTTTTCAGCAGTTCCTCTGCCTTCATGGACAGTTGCTCTTCTGATTCCAGATCCCACTCTGGGGGTTGATGGTGCAAAGCTCGCTCAAATTCTATTCTTTCCTTGAAAAACTCGAACTCTGACAGGGCTTTTTCTTGGAATTCGTGGCTTAGAGCCACAATGGCAGGCTCCCGTTGTTGGAAGTGATCCACCAATGGCCCAAACAGAAAGTTTTTCGAGAGGATCTGGGTGAGCAGAGGCAAAACGGCCAACAACAACAGAAAACGAATCGATACCAGTGTGCGAATGCGAGCCTCCCGATACTCTTGGATCAGTTCCTCCTCGGCCTGGGAACTCAGCTCACGGCGGATTTGGCTGGCCGTGCGCAGAATAGAACGGGGCAGAATCGCAGCTTTGGAAGCGACCGGGGCAGCGCCATTGCCGGAGCCTGCCTTGACAGAGACATTAGAAGAACTGGGTTCAGTTGAGGTAGGTTGTTCTGGCGGTTCGAGAGGCTCAGGTGAAGTGGAAATTGAAGCAGAGATGGGCTGGGATTTTCTGGTCGGGCGTTTGTATCGAGAAGTCACCTGATCGATAAACTGCAGTTTCTCCAAAATGGAAAGATCTCGTCTCTGGCAACCATTCTCGGAGTTTTCGCTGCTGCTTTCAGAAACATTGGCCTCAGCGGCATGGAGTTGTTGAGCTTTATCTTGGGCAGAAGTAGGGCCGCTGCCATTTTGCTCGGGATCCGGCAGGCGAGAAAAGGCGCTGCTGGCTCTGAACTCTGCCAAACGCAGATCGATCTGGCGCAGTTGCCGGCGCAGTTGAATTTGAAAGTAGCGGCTGACATTCTGGCCATGTTGCCCGTTGCTGCCGATGGATCCTCCCTGGAAGTATTGATCCTCGATGGCTTTAATGCGCAGGGCAGCCTCATAAGCTTGGTCAAGGGAGCGCAGGGGGGTATTTGAGATCCATTGGCCCAGCCTGCTCAATACGGATTCTCCCATTGCTTGTTCCTGTGGCACTCCCCATCAGGGCCAATCCACACGTTACAGTGATCCAATTGACCAATTATTGTAACGAGTTCTGGGTAGCTGAGCAGGGATCCCAAATACGGAGAAGCACTTGCAAAGACTGGCCCTGCCTCGACAGAAGTACAGACTGGCACCTTTGGGTCAGAGCAAACTTCAGTATCCCTTAAAGCGCTTGAGGGCAAAGCCACAGATCTGCAGCAGCCGCAGCCCCTCTCGCACATGGTGAATGTTGGAGCGACCATAGGTTCTGGGGAAATAGCGCACGGGGATATCCAGGATCTTCAGGGTGCGCTTGGCGGATCCCAGCAACAGGTCAAAATCTCCAAACGGGTCGAAATCCCCCCACTCTTGGCACAGCTTGGCAATCTGCTGGTAATCCTCCCGCCACAGGGCCTTGGTGCCACAGAGGGAATCTTTGATGCGGATGCCGAGAATATAGGAGAGGAGAGCGGCAAAAAAACGATTGGCCCATTGGTTCAGCCGAGGCATTGCCTCCGGTTTCAGGGGGTAGATAAGGCGACAGCCATTGGCAAAGTCGCACCGCCCAGAAGCCACAGCCCGGAAAAACTTGGGCATGTCCTCTGCCTGTACCGTCAAATCGGCATCGAGGATGATCAACACATCCCCTGTAGCGGCAGCCAGCCCCTTGCGCACCGCATCCCCCTTGCCCTTGCCCTCCTGCCGCAGAGCCCGGATATTGCGGATCCCTTGGTATTCCGCCTGCACCCGCTGGATCTCGGCCCAAGTCCCGTCGCTGGAATGCCCCTCCACAAAAATGATCTCGGTGCGGGATCCCATCTCGGGCAAATGTTCCACACAGCGGCGAATGTTGCCCGCTTCGTTCCGAGCCGGAATCACCACCGTGCAGGAAGGCTGCTGCTCAGGGGGGGGATCCCAAGCCGGGTCGGGCTGCAGGCGAGCGATCGTGTACTCTGTCAGGCAGAGGGCGTTGATCCCGGGCAATGGGGCAATCACCCGGTTGATCACAGTCGAAAGGAACGGGATCCGCCGCGGCAACAACAGCCGCTTGCCCTGCTGAATGACCTCGTATCCTGCCAAGTGCAGCAGGTTGGCCACATCGGCTGCCGATAACCAGTTGGCTGCCGGCAGAGGCATCCGTTGCTTGAGAGCGGTTGCCAAGCCCAGAATCGGCTCCCAGAGCGGGTTGTGGTGGGAGAGGATCAGGCGGGTGCGTGGGGTACAGAAGCGGCGCAACTGCTGGAGAACCTGCTGGATGTCGGCCAGGTAGCCCAGGGTATTGACGAGCAAGATCACATCAAAAGGCTCCGCCAAGACGGGATCCCCTTTGTCCAGCGTGTGGGCATCTTGCACCCGGAAATGGAGATGGGGAAACTCTGCCTGAGCTTGGGCAACAATGTCCGCATCCCGGTCGATCCCCACCCCGAAGCTGGGCTGCAAGGCATTGAGCAGGGATCCCGTGCCGGAACCAATCTCCAAGATGCGCAAACCGGCAGGGACAAAAAAGCGATGCAGCCGCTCTAGATCCTCGTGGTAGTAGCGGTTTTTTTGCCGCCAGTAATACAAGGGGTGGGTCAATGCCGGCAAGGGAGCCCCAGGGTGTCGCTAGATTCAGCTTTTGATCATAAGGTGCTATGGATGCTCTGCTGGTCACCCAACCCGGCTGGGTTCTTGACAACAGGGGTGAAGCACTCCGGCAATTGTGTACCGCAGCCACATCTCAGCACCCGAGTCTCCCCCCACCCGGCGACCGCGGTACAGGGAAAAGCGAAGCATCGGCGGGCAGGTGCCGACGAGCAGGGATCTCAGCGACGACGCACTTTATCCCTTTGGCTGACCAAGATGATGGCACCAAAGAGAGTCCCCAGCACAACTGCACCGGCCACCAAGCTCCAGAGGAAGTTAGCAAGTGAGGGAGTCATAAGAGCGTTTCCTCCTCGTGCAAATAACCGTTGCCCAACAGCTTTCCGATTATACCGAGCCCTGTCACCTTTCCAAAGCCTGCCTCTGTTTCCCGACCTCTGCCAGGCGCTGTCATTTGGTGGTTTGGTATTCCAGAGGCACCTCTTGTAAGGTCTGGCTGGTGCCGGCAAAGGGGTTATCCGGCGTCAAAAACAGCATACAGTGACATTCTTTTCGCTCCCGCATGGGTACACAGGGGCAATTCCAATAGCCTGCTTTTGCTTCCGCCTCTTTGTCTTCGTAAAAACGACAGGGACACAGCGGGGCGCCCAACTGCTCTTTGTGCAGAGCCAAGCCCTCGATCACCGCCGTTGTAATTGACGGATCCGAGCAGAAAAAGGTCTCGGAGCGTTTGGCGTAGGTTTCTGCGAAATGCCGCATCAACTCAAAGCTCTTCTGTGAAGACTTGTTGTAACCACGACTTTCCATGACGATTCCCAAAAGTGGAACTAACCGGCTGTTGCTAGCAATGGGGCCCACAGCTTTTTCCAGGGACACTTCCTGAAGTCGGTACAAACGTATGCGGGGCCGGGATCCTACTGAGACCCCCCACAACGTCGGGAAAAGCTGTATCTCGCTCTTCGTTGTACTGCAGACCTCCGGGCAAGACAAAAGATTACGCCCTTGCTGTTACACAAGGCAACACCCAAGCGCCTTAACAAGAGCTGGCCTTGGCGTACTCCAGAGAATACCGTTAATGGGATCCCTCTCCTCAGGGCACGACCAACACTGGGCAGGGGGAGAGATCGATCACGCGGTGGCTTACAGAGTTGTTCTGCCCCTCTCCAGACAGGGTGAGGCCACGGCAGCCCATCACAATCAGGCTGATCTCCAGCTCGTCTGCCACATCACAGATGACAAAAGGTACCTTCCCCTCTCGATACTCACTCTTGACGTTGCTAAGGCCGATTTGATGCAGGCCAGACTCCGTTTGCTTAAGCAGGTTGTGGATGTTTTGCCGGGCTTGCTCGGCTCGCTCCGGGTCAAGCTCCGTATCATCCAGCACAGAAAGCAAATACACTTGGCTCTTGTAGCGCTGTGCTATGTCCGCCACCAAGGGCAAGGCGTGGCTGGTCTCACGCGAGTTATCGATGGGAAAGAGCAGTTTGTCGAACATAGCCGAGGATTCCGCGGTCAAGCCCATTCCCTATCCAAGTTGGGGGCTTGCCCTATTCTATCAATTTTACCGGGAGCTCAATGGCCTCATTCCACCCCTGCCCGTTTTCCTGTTGTCAGGGGCTCCACCTGGGCTGCTTCGCCCTAGCTGCAAACGGAGCTCCTCTGCTGTTTGGATGAGTAGCCATTCTATCATCCCGCGAAAGTCCAGCCGCCCTAAGCCATGCTGGGCTGAAGTTTACGCAATTCCTGCCAAAAATCCATTATTTTCAGATTGACCAAACTTGGAAAAGAATAATGAAAAAAGTGTCGCCCCCCAGGGCAAAACCACATTTGATCCCCTGGCTTTAGGTGGTTTCTCCACTTCTCGAGCGAAGCAGGATCCACAATGGGGTCATCCTTGCTGGCGCAAACCAACATCGGCACCGACACTTTCTGGGCTGGAATCGCTATCACCTGAAATAGGGAGTGAGGTATGGGAGAAGTATCCAAATCTTTAGCCAGAGCATAGGAGAGTGAGCGTGCTCGCCACTGTTCTGAAGTAGGTAGAAGGCTCTGGGCTATACGCACCAAGAGTTGTTCCCGACTCCAGCAAAAGATTTTTCGCTGCACATAGAAATGGGCATGCCAAGTGGTAGCAGGCCAACCTCCCACGGCCAGCAAGGTCAGAGACTGTACCCGCTGTGGGTAACGGCAGGCAAAAAGATAAGCGGCCACCCCGCTCAAGCCGTGGCCGATAAGATGAACGGGTCGATCCCAAGCTTTGAGATATTCGTATAGCAGCGTGATTACAGTCTCCAGGCTACAAGGCTCATCCTGGGTTTGGTGGTACTCCCAGTAGGCTATCCGAAAGCATTTCCCCAGGGATCCTAATAAAGGCTGATCAAAGAGCTTGAGACTGGGAGAAATGCCCAGATACAGGGCCTCAAAAGCGAGCGCAGAAGCGGAGCTTAAACTCATATTCGCTATTCCATCTCGACTGTTAAAACCATCAAGGCTGCTAGCCAAACAAAAGATCTACAAAGTCCAGTAGCCAGAAACCAACCGGCAAAGTGCGGTTGAACCATGCAATTGTGAACAGTGCAATTGCCATTGGAAAATGCGGCCCAAAGGATCCGAGCCGATCTGGATAGAGGAGAGGGGACAATACCCCTCTCCTTTCTGCAGATCCCCGAACCAGGGAGCCTCAAACCTCATTCACAGCCCAGGCAAAATCTGGGCCAACACGTCCGCACTGTTCAGGAGCATGTAGGCAAACAGGGCACCGCCAACGCCGCCCACCAGAAACCCTCCCGCCAACTGGCTCCAACCGGCGCGGGTGCGCAAGTTTTCCGGCAAATCCTCAGAGCCTGCCGGCACGCGCACCGGCTGAGGGGATCCCTGCGATTCGGCCATCAGTTGCACTCCCGGCGTCGGATAGGCCACCTCTCCATAGGGGGTGTTCACCACCGCCACCAGCCGCGAGCGCGGAAAAGAGACTCGTCCATAGATCGAAAGACAAACCGTTAGGATCAGCACCAGACCAATGGCCGCCAGCGTACCTGCCGTCAGGGCTTGCTCCGAATTCCGCAGCGGACTCAACTTGTAAAACGGCCCCACCAGGAAGTACCCATGGGCCATGCCGATCTCCAAACCGCGCAGGAAAGGCGACAAGCCCTCCCGGTAGATGGGCAGGTTTTGCAGCAGCAGCAGGGTGAGATCGCCCTGGTTTACCGGCGTGTCCAAGTTGCCCACCTGGGGATCTGTGGCTCGCACCCAGCCCCCGCGCTGGAAGTCAAAGCCGCTGGCCGCCGCCCGCGCCCGGATGGCATGCCAGATGTGCCCCGCCAAAAACAGGATCCCCAAGACAAAGTGGGCTGTAGCCAACCAGGTACGGCTGCTTACAATTCCCCTTTCGTCAGCGGCCAGCCCCAGCGGCCCGTAAAAAGCCGCAGGGTAGGCGATCTCATTGACGCTGACAAAATAGGCCGCCAAGATGCCCATGTAAGCCAGGGCCCCCAGGCTGTAGGAGAGGTAGGCTTCGCCCGAGTAGATCAAGACTTGCTTGGCCCAGGCAAAGGGGCGCGTGGCTATGTGCCACCATCCCCCCAGCACGCAGAGCAGGCCCACGTAGATGTGTCCCCCCACCAGGTCTTCCAGGTTGTCCACGGCGGCCATGCCCTGCTGACCCATCAGCGGCGTCAAGTAGGCGAAGATCCGCAGCGGATTGAGGGTGGGATCCGCAACGATCCGCACGCGGCCCAGGTTGGCATCGTACAGCCCTCCCCAAAAGAGAGCCTTGGCCACCAGCAGCCATGCACCCAGCCCCAGCAGCAGCAGGTGGATGCCGAGGATGGTGGTCATCTTGTCGTCATCTTCCCAGTCGTAGCCGAAAAACTCGGCAAAGGTTTTCCCCTTGCTCAGCACCTCTGGTCCCAAAAGGGCGTGGAAGATCCCTCCTGCCCCCAGCACCGCCGAGGCAATCAGGTGCAGAACGCCCACCACAAAAAAGGGATAGGGATCCGTGGCCACCCCCTCTGCATTCACGCCGATGCCCAACGTGGCCAAATGGGGCAGCAAGATCAGCCCCTGGCTGCCCATGGGCTGAGCCGGATCCCAGTGGGCCACCTCAAACAAAGTCATGCCGCCGGCCCACAGCATGATCAACCCCGCATGGGCCACGTGGGCCCCCAGCAGCTTTCCGGACAGATTCACCAAGCGAGCATTGCCCGCCAGCCAGCTCACCTGAGGGGATCCCTCAGCAGAGGTAGGCGATGAAGATAGAACTGCGCCAGTCATGACAAACTCCCACAGTATCCACAACAAGCTAAGAAGCCGAGTTTGAGATTACAGATTGAAGAGTGTTTTGAGTTTGGCCGTCCACTCTTTAATTCGTTTTTCCGTCAGCTCCGGCTGATTGTCTTCATCCAGAGCAAGGCCGACAAACTCGCCGTTAACCACTCCCTTGGACTCATTGAACTCGTAGCCTTCTGTAGGCCAGGAGCCGACGTTTTTTCCGCCGCGCTCGGCAATTTTTTGGGCCAGGATCCCCATGGCATCTTGAAAGTTGTCGGGATAGCCCAACTGATCCCCAACTCCAAAATAGGCTACCGTCTTACCGGAAAAATCGATTTCATCCAAATAGGGGAAAAACCCATTCCAATCGGCCTGCAGCTCCCCGATATTCCAAGTTGGACAGCCGATGATTAAGTAGTCGTACCTATCAAAGTCCTCAACCGTGGCCTCGGCAATGTTGATCAAATCTACATTGTCTTCGCCCAGCTCTTTTTGGATCATCTCAGCGGCTCTCTCGGTATTTCCGGTTTGAGTGCCGAAAAATAGACCTACTTTTGCCATTGCTCCTACCTCGAAACTGCAAGTGCGAAGCTCAAAATCAGATGGCTAGATAGTCAATGCCTTCAGCGTGCCGTTAGGCCTGCTGTGCAGCGAGCTCTACTCTGCCGGTACGGAAATTGAATCCTCGGGCTTTCAGGGCATGGAAAAGGTGGCCCTGAAGGAAGAAAAAGGCCAGCCAAAAGTGGGCATTGGCCAGCCAAACCCTAGACGTGAGAGCCTCTCCTTGCTCAAAAAAGGGATAGCGATCCAAGCCCACCTGAAGCAGCGGCCCATAGAAAACTTCGGGATAAACCACTGGGTTAACCGCAACAAAATAGGCAGCAATAAACCCCATCAAGGCCAAAGCTCCCAGGCTGTAGGAAAGATAAGCCTCTCCCGACCAGACAAAAATTCGCTCTGCCCAGCCAAAAGGCTTGGTCACGATATGCCAAATGCCCCCCGCCACCAAGAGCAAGCCCAGCCAGAGGTGGCCGCCCACCACGTCTTCCAAAGTGTCCACCCCTGCTATCCAATGGCGTCCTTCCGCGCCCAACAGGTGCCCAAACGGATTCCAATTGGGAAGGATGGTGCGCACCTCTCCCACCCCAGGGTCAAACAATCCGCCAAACACTGTTGCCTTAAGCACCAGCAGCCATGCCCCCAGTCCCAGCAGCACCAGGTGGATCCCTAGGATGGTGGTCATCTTGTTTTTGTCCTGCCAGTCATAGCTAAACAGGGGGAAGGCTTTGGCCTCCAGCACCGCCGGCCCCCGCAGGGCATGAAAAATACCGCCAAACCCCAAAAAAGCAGAGCTAATCAGATGTACGGCCCCCACTGCAAAGTAGATACCGGTATCCAGAATTTCCCCGCCGGATCCCACTCCCAGCCCCAAGCTGGCCAAGTGGGGCAACAGGATTAGCCCCTGCTCGTACATCGGCTGGGTCGGGTCAAAATTGGCCAACTCGAATAGGGTCATGATACCGGCCCAGAGAACGATGAGCCCGGCATGGGCCACGTGGGCCCCCAACAGTCGGCCAGAAAGATCGGTCAAACGGGCGTTGCCCGCCCACCAGGGGATCTGCTTTTGCAAGTTAGATTGGCCTTCTTGCGCTGATGTCGTCGCTGTCATATCCGTCTCTCCTGACTTCCCGAGTTCCTTCCAGAAAAAGGCCAGAGACCTCGCCTCAAGCCCGGCCCTGGCCTCCTGGACACATCCTTTCGAGACACGCGACCACTATTGATATTAAATCTCAATAGCGATCCCTGATATACTCTAAACTTATTGAGAAAAACTATCAAGTTCAAGAAGTTAATTTTTATTAACAACCAGAAACGATGGCAAAAAGTCCCAAGGGCTCCCCTCTAGGGAACCAGTTGGGGGAAAGAGCAAATTGTAAGCAATTACAAAAAATCTTGATTTTCTTAAGACCAAGTCTCAACAACTGGATTACAATGGGGCATCATTCAGCCAAGCCAGACAGGGCTGGGAGGAAAGGAGTCAGTGCATATGTCGGGGCATCTCAAGCTTTGGACAGGTATAGGACTTTACATTTTGGTGAGCGGGGCTGCGTGTGGGGAAACTCGAAGGGAGCCTTCTACTGGGAGCACTGGAGGCGATCCGCCAGTTCTGAGCGTGGCTTCGACGAATCCGGAGTGCCGGCCCATCCCTGTGGAAGGGGGTGGGGAGGGAGGAGAGGAAGGGGGAGGTTCTCTGGGCTTAGGCTCCACCCGGCCAGCGGTAGTGCTCGCTCCCGAACAGCAGTTTCAAGATCGCCAAATCCTCGTTGACTTTGCGGATCAGGTGGTGATCCCTGCCTACGAGCAGTTGGCAGCCGATACCCAAGCGCTGTCGCAAGCCATCCAGGCCTTTGTCAAAGATCCTAATCCGCGGACTTTAGAGGCGGCTCGCCAGGCTTGGTCTGTTGCCCGCATCACTTGGGAGGAGAGCGAGGCTTTTGCCTTTGGGCCGGCGGCTTATTTGGGGCTGGATGCGGATTTGGACGAATGGCCCCTGAACGAGGTGGAGGTGCTGGAAGTTCTCAACAGCGGCGATCCCCTCACTCCAGAGACCGTGGCCGAGTTGGAAAGCGGGCAAAAGGGATTTCATGCCGTGGCCTTCTTGCTCTTTGGCGTGGATAACAACAAGTCTTTGCAAGACTTTACCGAGCGGGATCGGGAGTACTTGGCTGCCCTTGGCCCAGTTTTGGCGGATACGGCGGCAAAGCTGCTCAAAAGCTGGACAGAGGGAGTGCAAGGGCTGCCTGCTTTTCGCGAAGAATGGGTAAAAGCCGGCGAGGGCAGCAAGAGTTATCTCACGCTGCAAGCTGCTGCTGAAGAAATAGCCCAAGGTATTCTCGGCATGTTGGACGAGCTGGGCAAGGTCAAAATTGGCGAAGCCTTCGCCCAGCAAAATCCTTTTCTGCTGGAAAGTCGCTTTGCCCACCATTCGCTGCCGGAGTTCCAGGCCAATGTGCGCAGCGTTCAGTATGCTTACTTGGGCGGATTTAGAGATAGAAAAGGTCGTGGCCTGAGCCAATTTGTCCGGGACATCAATCCCAATTTGGATAGTCAAATTCAGTCGGAGTTACAAGCAGCGGCGGCGGCTCTCCAGGGGATCCCTGCCCCTATCGAAAAAAGCCTTTGCGATGCCAATGCCCGTGGATCTATTACTGCCGCTATGGAAAAAATTGAAGACGCTTTCGACAGCTTTGCTCAGGAAGTTGTGCCGCTCCTGCAGTAGTAAGAAAGTCCCAAAAGAGCTGAGTTGCCGATATTTTGATAGCCGATGCGTCGTCTTCTCCAGATTTTCATGCTGGGATTGGCCTCTCTTTGGGCGGCGAGCTTTCTGGCTTTCCCCGCTGCCCCAGAGGGATCCCAGCCATTGCCCCCTCGAGCGGGTGGCGAAACAACCCTTTGGAACCGCACCTCAACAGCCTACGAGCAGCCGGCTCCCAACTTGGATCCCCGCTGGGCCAGGTTGCATGCCCTGGGGGACATCGCCTTTGAGGCTCGCTTCGTCACCGCTCCGGCGCCTGTTAACCCCGGCCTTGGGCCTCTGTTCAACAACAACTCCTGCGCCGGTTGTCATGTTAAAAACGGCCGAGGTTTTCCTGACAAGGGGCAGCGGGTCGTCAGAGTCAGCCAGGTTGGATCCCTGGATAGAAGCGGGGATCCCCAGCCTTTTGGATGGGAGGCCATTGCTCCTCATAGCAACACTCCCCCTGTGGCCGGCATCGGCACGCAGGTTCAAGAAAAGGCCGTTCGGGGCTATCGGCCAGAGGCCAAGGTGGAGTTGCACTGGGTAGAGCAGACCAGAGAGTACGCCGACGGAACTCCCTACAGGCTGCGTTCTCCTGTTGTAAAGCTGTTAACTCTGGAGGGATCGCCCATCGATCCTGTCCTCATCTCCCTGCGGATCCCCCAGCCGGTGTTTGGAGCGGGCCTACTGGAGGCCGTTCCCGCTTCTAGGATCCTGGCAGCAGCCGATCCTGACGACGCCGATGGGGATGGCATCTCTGGCCGCCCCAACTTGGTTTGGGATCAAGAGCAGCAGCGTCTGGTGCTGGGACGGTTTGGTTGGAAAGCCAATACCCCCAACCTCAGGCAACAAACTGCGGCCGCCTACGCCAACGACATGGGTGTCACGAATCCTCTTTTTCCGGCCGCGGATGGCAGCCAAGATATCGACGAGGCCACTCTCCAAGCGACAACCGTTTACGTGCAAACCCTGGCCGTGCCTGGCCGCGCCCTTTGGCAGGATCCCCAAGTTCAGCGAGGGGAAAAGCTCTTCGTCCAAGCCCAATGCGCCAAGTGTCACCGACCAGAGCTACAAACCGGCATTCATGAGATCCCTGCCCTGGCCAACCAAGTCATCCACCCCTACACCGATTTGCTGTTGCATGACATGGGCGAAGGACTAGCAGATGGCCGCGCTGACTTCGAGGCCACGGGCCGAGAATGGCGCACCCCCCCTTTGTGGGGCATCGGCTTGTCGCAGACAGTTCTGCCCTCCTCCGGCTATTTGCACGATGGCCGCGCCCGCAGCCTCGAGGAGGCCATTCTCTGGCATGGGGGAGAAGCTGAACGCTCCCGCGAGATCTTTAAAAATATGGCTGCTGAAGACAGAGAAGCCCTGCTCTATTTTCTTCGATCCCTCTAGAGCTCTGCCCATTTCCGCAGCAGGTTCGCGTAAACTTTGGAGATCAAATCAAAGTGGCGTGTCTTGCCCGATTCCTGAAACATCTGCTGCCGCACAGTCTGTAAATCAAAGAGGATCTCGCGTTCTTGCGGATCCCTAATTAGGCTTTGAACCCAACTGACGGCAGCATAGCGGATCCCACGGGTTACAGGCTCAACTCGGTGCAAGGTGGAAGCAGGATAGAGGATCAAAGCACCCGCCGGCAGCTTGTAGGCTTGCTCCCCCTCGCTACTCTCGATCTTCAGCTCACCGCCATCATAGTCTTCAGGGGCACTTAGAAATAGCGTAAAGGAAATATCCGTGCGCATCAGCTGATGCCGATCGAGCATCAGCGCATCGTCGGTATGAGTGCCATAGGACATTCCCGCTTCGTAGCAGCTAATTAAAATGGAATGAATGAGCTTGGGCCGGGCAGCCATCTGGAACAACAAATTACGCTCTAGAGCTGCCAAGATAATCTCCTCTATCTTCCGTTGCTGAAGGGATCCCTTTGGCATTTGCCTATTGTTTTTGACAAGCCTGGCATTCCAGCCTGCCGTCAGAGCACCATCCACAAATTCAGCATCGGCTATGAGGGACAGAATCTGTTGCAATTCTGCTAAACTAAGAACATCGCCAATACACAAGATCATTATCAACCTCTAAAAAGCAAAATACATGACACCTTCTACACTAGCAAAACAAGCCTTATGAAAATCATGCCTACTTCGAGCATCCCTCGGAAACCTTAAGCATCTAGCAGAGAAAGTAGAGATCTTTTGCCCTATGCAGCCACCTTCTGGTATTCGACAAAAAGAGCTCTGCGAGCTATTGGGCTTAGACTACAAGGCTGTTGCCACCGAGGCAAAGCGTCTGGGCTTGAGCACACATGCCTATCTGCAACAGAAAACAGGTTGGATCCTGAAGGATGAACTCTATTATCCGCCCGGCACTACCTTTGACAAGTCAGCAGATGGCGAGTCAGTAGGATCGTCCCCTACCCCCTCAGAGGATTTGTCCTCTAGCAGCAAAATCAATTCCAGAAAAAGGAAAGACATCCTCTCACTGCTGTTGTTGCTTGTTGTCCTGTTAGCTGCCATCTTGCTGGCCCGTCGCTTAGATCCAGAGGCAACTCGAGAATTTATAGCAAAACTAGGCCCCTGGGCACCCCTTGCCCTGATTGGATTACGCTCCCTGAGTATTATTATTCCTGCCATACCCAGCACCCTTTACTCCATCTTGGCAGGAGCCCTCTTTGGATTTGGATCGGGAATCCTTTACATTGCAATTGCTGATTTTATCTCTTGTACATTTAACTTCTACCTAGCCAGAAAGTTTGGTAGAGACCTAGTACAGCGAGTAGTTGGGCGACAATGGATGTACAAAGTCGATGCCCTTTCAGCTAACTATCTGGAAAACAATATTTTTCTTACAGCTGGTTTTTTAATGACGGGCCTATTCGACTTTGTCGCCTACGCCGCCGGCCTAACCCAAATAAAATGGCAGAACTTTCTTCTCGCCCTAGCTTTGGGCATTGCCGTCTCTACACCCCCAGTAGTGGCTCTGGGGGCAGGGATCCTAGAGCAGGAAAGGTGGCTGCTGGGCTTTGCTTTGCTGGGAATGTTTGCTTTGGCGATGTTAAGCGGCTGGCTGAGTAAAAGGCGGCGTTCTTAACTTGCCTTTGATAAAGTCAGAACAAAAGCAAGGTCAGCAGTGGCTTCTAACTCATGGGGAACATTTGCCGAAATTAAGACAAATATGCCCGGAGATAGAGAGATCTTCTCACCTGCAAGGGTTAAGACTCCAGTTCCTTCAATGACGTGGAGAGTAGCGTCCCTTGTGGAGGTATGCTCGGAAATACTTGTGCCTCCCGCCATACAGAAAAGAGTATGTTGGCAGACTTCACTTTTCCAAATGATCTTGCTGAGAACTCCTTCCACAGAATAAGCAATGTGATCTTTGAGCTGCAAAAAAGGTGACTCAGGGGAGACAAGAGACATCATTAAGCCTCCTTCTTGGCAATCAGTATGATGTAGCCTAGGTTATTTCGATATCGGCTAAAGATTTGCTTCATAGATAAGATCCGCTGCCGGATTACAGGACGTGTAAGCACATTCCACACCATAGTTAAGAGCGTCGGCAATCCTTCCTCTGTAGCAATAGCAACGGGATTGAGCAAAGTTAAGGGGCCGGTGGCATACTGGACAACCGTAAGATTTGCTTGCTGAACAGTTGCAAGCCAGCTGTCAGTAGATAAAGGATTGGCATTGACATGGATTACGGAGGATAACTCCTTGCGGATAGCGTCGCTGTTGGATCCCTCAACTCGCAGCTCATGGCTGAGGAACTTACCCCCTGGCTTGAGGCAATTGTAAATCCCTGACAAAATCTTAGATTTTCCTGCATCGGACTGCATTGTTAAAATAGCTTCCGCCAAGACATAGTCAAATTTCTGATCGATTTGATCTAGGTGAAAGATATCGCCCTCGAGGATCTCAACTTGGCCGGCTAGCCCTGCTGCAGAAACATTAGCGCGAGTGCGAGCAATGTTATCTGGATTTTTCTCAATGCCGGTAACATGTATGCCATAGCGCTTTGCCAATCGAATAGCCGTGTAGCCAAGGCCTGAGGCAAGTTCCAGCACAGTTTCTCCTCGACGGAACTCGGCAAACTTGAAGAGCCGTTCGGTAGCGCCAAAGCCCCCCGGTCGAAGTGCCTTTTTACCTGCCGCAGCCAGTACCTGGTGTCCAGGTGCATTTTTTGAGTCCAGCTTAGACATAGGTAACTCCAAAAAAGATACAGCCTTTTAATTTAAAATAGGGTACAGGTATTCAAGAGGAAGGAGAGAAAGGAATGCCGACTCATTCTTTGGATTTGCGGCAAAGAGTTGTA
>NZ_JBSSCS010000031.1:0-31931 GCF_054060015.1 Thermostichus sp. MS-CIW-25 | reverse complement strand
AGAGAATCGACAAGTGCGGGGAGTCCATGTATCCCGACGCTGATGCTTTGCATACAGCGCGGGACTTATAGCTCCCCGCGCCCCTCCTTTGTTAATGGGGATCCCAGCCCAGAGGCCAAAAGGACAAAAAGTGACGGCAAGTTGCAACCGATGAAGAAACCGCAGGGATCCTGAGCCGCCAACTTGCGGTTGCTGTCGCCACAATGTCAGGATTCATAAGGATCTTTAGCCGGATTGCCCTCCTATGTCCCACTCGCCTGTTCAGCTCAGCGCCACCTCCTCCACCGCCAGCGGTGCGGAGCACTTGGGTGACCGTTTGCTGCGGGCGGCCCGAGGGGAAGTGCTGGATCGCCCTCCAGTTTGGATGATGCGCCAGGCGGGTCGCTACATGGCGGCCTACCGCGAGCTGCAAAGCAAGTACACCTTTAAGCAGCGTTGCGAGATCCCGGAGCTGGCCGTCGAGATCTCGTTGCAACCGTTTCGGGCCTTTGCCCCTGATGGGGTGATCCTGTTCAGCGATATCCTCACCCCCCTTGAGGGCATGGGCATCCCCTTTGAGCTGGTGGAGCATCAGGGGCCGATCATCGACCCGCCGATTCGTTCGCAAGCCCAAATTGAACGCATTCGCCTCCTGGAACCGGAAGAAAGTCTGCCTTTCATCAAGACCATTCTCAGCACCCTGCGCCGCGAGGTGGAAGGAAAAGCGACGCTGCTGGGATTTGTCGGCTCCCCCTGGACTCTGGCCTGCTATGCCGTGGAAGGGCGCAGCTCCAAAGATTACGCCCACATCAAGAGCTTGGCCTTCGCGCAGCCGCCATTGCTGCATCAGTTGCTGAGTAAGCTGGCCGACAGCATTGCCCGCTACGTGATCTACCAGATCGAGTGCGGCGCCCAGGTGGTGCAGTTGTTCGATACTTGGGCCGGCCAGCTCAGCCCAGTCGATTACGAGTGTTGGGCCTTGCCCTACCAAAAGCAAATTGTGGATCAGGTGAAAGCTCGCTATCCGCAGGTGCCACTGATCCTCTACATCAACGGCAGCGCCGCTTTGCTGGAGCGGGTGGGCAAAGCCGGCATCGACGTGTTCAGCCTCGATTGGATGAGCGACATGGCAGAGGCCAGGGCTCGCCTGGGATCCCTAGCGGTGCAGGGCAATCTGGATCCAATGGTGTTGCTGGGATCCCCGGAGTTCATCCGGCAGCGCACCCTAGAGGTGATTCGAAAAGCCGGATCCCGTGGACACATCATGAACTTGGGCCATGGCATCCACCCAAGCACTCCAGAAGCCAATGTCCATTACTTTTTCGAGACGGTGCGCCAGTCGGCAGAGCTCCTAAAAGCCCTCTAGCCCAACAGGCAGCGCGAACCCCTCCTCCCTGAAGCGTTTTGCTCAACTTTTGCTCTAAGGTTGCACGGCCATCTCCAGGGATCCCCGGTGTACATCAGCGTCATCATTCCCACCTACAACCGCCGTCCGATTTTGGAGCAGTGTCTGCGGGCCTTGGCGCAGCAACAGCCCGGCCCCTACGAGGGCTACGAGGTGGTGGTGGTGGACGACGGCTCCACCGATGGCACAGTGGAATGGCTGCAGAACAACCCCATCGGCTTGCCCCAGTGGAAACTGTTGCAGCAGGAGCACCGTGGCCCCGCCGCTGCCCGCAACTTGGGGTTTCGCCACGCCCAGGGATCCCTCATCGTCTTTATCGACAGCGACCTGGTGGTGGTGGATCACTTCTTGGCCAGCCACGCCCAGATGCTGCGACGACACGGCGTCACAGGGGATCCCCGCTCCCCCCACGAGGCCAAGGTCTTCACCTACGGGCGGGTGATCAACACGAGCAATTTTCAGGATCCCCGCTCCGAACCCTTCAAGCCCACCGATTTTTCGGCAGCCTTTTTCGCCACCGGCAACGTGGCCATTGCCCGCCATTGGTTGGAGCTGGCCTGCGAAACCCCCGCCGGCCCCTTTGACGAGCGGTTTCACCTCTACGGCTGGGAAGACCTGGAGCTGGGGGTGCGGCTAAAACGTTTGGGCCTGCGCCTGGTCAAGTGCCCCCAGGCCACCGGCTACCACTGGCATCCACCCTTTGAGCTGCAGCAGATCCCAGGATTGATTGAGCGGGAACGGCAGCGGGGCCGCATGGGTATTCTCTTTTACCAAAAACACCCCACCTGGGCCGTGCGCCTGATGATCCAACTGACGCCCCTGCACCAATTCCTGTGGGGCCTTTTATCCCTGGGGGGCTGGCTGAACGAGAAGCGGGTGGAACCGCTGCTGCGCTGGTTGATCCGGCATGGCCGCTCGCAGTTGGCCTTGGAGCTGTGCCGGATTTTTTTCCTCAACTGGTACAACGTGCAGGCCGTTTACGAAAGCTACAGAGCGATGAAGGCGCGAAATAAGGGGATCCACTCGGCTTGAGCTGCCACCAGGGCGGGGTAAGTGAGTCGGCCATAATCCTTGCCGGGAATGAGAGGCTGGCCGGGATCCGGATCGGCACAGCTCAGGGGTTCCCAAACGGCGCCGGCCCCCTTGACAATGGCCCACACTGCCGCCACATCCCAGATCTTGGGCGAGCGTTCTACCGCCCCCAAAAGGCTGCCACCGGCCACCGCCAGCAGGTTGTAGGCAGCACCCCCCAACATCCGCGCTTTGCAAGGGAATTGCGGGCTAATCCAATGGCTGCTGCGGGAACAGAAATTGAACAATTGGTTGGGGCCGGGTGAGGCGGTGCTAGGACGGATTGGCTGGGGACAGGCGGGATCCCGGTCGTGGCGGGTGAGAAAAGCCCCTGCCGCTGCATCTTCAGGAAACTGGGGCCAATAGCCGTAAAAAGTCTGGCGAATGGGCGGCAGATGGACACAGCCAAACACCGGCACGCCCCAATGCAGCAAAGCCAAGGAGCTGCCCCAAATGGGGATCCCACGGGCAAAATTGGTGGTGCCATCCAAAGGATCCACTACCCAACACCACTCCTTCTCGGGAAAAATGTGGTTGGATTCCTCGCTCAGATAACCGTGATCGGGGTAGGCAGCGGCAATGGCCCCTTGAAAAGCGCGATCCGCCCACTGGTCAGAAGAGGTTACCAAGCTGCCGTCGGCTTTTAAGGACTCCGTCCCGCTGGCGCGAACCGTAGGGTGGGCCTGGCCAAAGTCTACCAAGAGCTGGGATCCCACGCTGGCCGTGGCCTGCAGGGCAAACTCGGTAACCTCCAGCCAGAAAGGGGATAGAGCAGCAGTTGCAGAAGGAGCACTCATGCCCCAATCCTAGCGGGATCCCTGGCTTTTGGGGTGAAAAAGGGTTCGCAATGGCAAGCGGATCCCTCACCAGCAGGTTTTAAGCCCCTAAGCTGACTAGAATCATAGGTAGACTCCCCGGCTGGCCGCCCTCCTCCATGAACCAGCGCCTGATTGGACAACTGATTGGCAACCGCTACCGGCTGACCCGCCACATCAGCGAAGGTGGCTACGGCAATGTGTTCGAGGCGGTGGATACCCAGCTCAATGACGAGCTGGTGGCCGTCAAGTTGTTGCGCCCGCCGCCACCGGACATGGGCCCAGAGTACTACCAGCAACTGCAGCAACGCTTCATGGATGAGGCCAGGGTCAGCGCTCTATTGGGCGAGCACCCCAACATCGTGCAGGTGCGCTCTTACGGCCTGTACCAAAACCAGCCCTACCTGGTGATGGAGTACCTGAATGCCAAACCCTACAGCGGCCAGGGGTTGGACTATGTGCTGGCTCGGGAAGGCCCCCTGCACCCAGAGCGGGTGGTGAACTTGGCTCTGCAGATTTGCTCTGCCCTGCACCACGCCCACAACTTTCAGATGGATCTGGGCAAACACTCCATTCGCGGCGTCATCCACCGCGACATCAAGCCCAGCAATATCTTTGTGCAGAAAGGGCCCGATGGGAAAGAGCGGGTCAAGATCCTGGACTTTGGCATTTCCAAGCTCATGGGGGAGACCTCTCGTGGCCTGACGCAAACGGGCTATTTTTTAGGCACGATGGTCTACGCCTCGCCGGAGCAAATGCGCGGAGAAAAGCTGGATGGCCGCTCCGACATCTACTCGCTGGGGGTGGTGCTGTACGAGCTGTTAACCGGTGCGCTGCCCTTCGAGCCGGATACCGACACCTTGCAGGGCTGGTACCACGTCCACAACTTTCAAAAGCCCCGCCCCTTCCAAGACCACAAGCTAGCCCACCCCATCCCCGCTGCCCTGGAGAAGGTTGTCCTCCAGTGCCTAGAGAAAGACCCTGCTCTCCGCCCGGCCAACATGGAAGTGCTCGGCCAGCAGCTACAGGCTGTCTATGGAAACAAGATCGCCCCTCCTGCCCCGTTCGTTCCCTCAAGTTCATCTCCTGCATCTCCAGGTGTTCGTCCCCAGCGGATCCCGACCGGATTTGGCCAGCCGACTTCCCAACAGCCCCGAACTGCCCCAGTTGAGGAAGAAAAGCTCCAGCAGGCGGTCAGTCTGATCGAGGCAGGCGAGTACAAGATGGCCGTCCATTTGCTCAACGAGCTGATCCAGAGCGCCCCCAACGAAGCCCGCTACTATCTCTACCGCGGTCTGGCCCACCAACGACAGGGGCATTGGGGCCTTGCCCAGATGGACTATCAAGGGGTGCTGCGGCTGGAACCGGGTAACCCTTCAGCGGAACAGGGACTGCGCGAGGTAGAGCAGAAAGTTGGGCAAGAACATGTCAACAGCCAGTCTGGTTCTCATCTGTTGTTGAATGTGTTGAATACGCCACGCCTGAGCAAAGGGTTGGCGTTGGGCTGGCTCTTGGCCAATTGGGGGGCGTCTGGGATCGGCTACCTGGGGTTGGGGGCATTGGCTCCTCTGCTGGCGGCTTTGGGATCATTACAAGGGGCGGTGGCTGGAGCCGGCCTTGGCTTCCTGATGGGGCTGCTACAGTGGGCGGTGTTGCGGCGGCAGGTTTCTGTGGGATGGGTGGCTGCAACTCTGCTGGCCACGGCTTTGGGTTGGGTGGCAGCGGATTTCCTCGCTCCCCAGGTGGGGGTGGCAACCTCTGCTTTTAACCCGACAGATCCCTGGCTCCAAAATGCCTTGCGGGCGATGGGAGATGTGCTGCGCGGTTTGCTGGTGGGGGTTGGCGTCGGTGGGCTGCAATGGGCCTTGTGGTCTCAGGGCTGGAAAGGTGGCCGGGCTTGGCTCTTGGCGGCAGTTGCCGAAGGGGCAGGATCGGCTCTGTTGATGGGCTGGCTGCTGGCCAATACTGCCTTGAACAGTTGGCTGCTGCTGATCGTGGGGCTACTGGCCAACACGCGCCCCCTCAGCGCAATGGTGCTTTTGAATTTGCGCCGGATCCCTACTGTTCAAAATCAACAACAAGCCTCTTAGGCCCCAGGGATCCCGTTCCGAAAAACAACCGCAGTTCGACAGTCCCTTTGACTCTCTCTAGGAAAGAGGGGAGCCAGGAATTGAAATAGATCATCATGGTACTGGATCCACCTGGCTATGGGCAATTTGGCTTGGGATCCCGTAAAGCAATGGCAATTCAACTGCAACATTCAAGCAACAAAAAGGCCCCCTTTCGAGGGCTCTTTTGAGGATACTGTTGCGCCGTTTTACCGTGGTTTTCGACCTGGAAAATCCAGTATAGGATACCGGGGATGATTGTTGATAGTTTCCAAATCTAAGTTTGGCTTACTGCTCTCACATCCACTTCCCATCCTAATTGTCGAAGGGTATAGATCGCAAAAACATAACGGCAGTCACCAACGCCGCAGAATCCTTTTCCAATCATACCCCATTTTTGGGATGTGCCTGTCAAGTGCTCATAAGGGCTAGGATGAAAGATAGCTTGACTTGTTGCCGGCCATGCTCGGTTCCTGGTTAGACAACATCTATGGCGCTTGGTTTCTGCCGGAGCGCACTTTTCGGGCACTGCGGGAACAGCCCGTTCTCTGGCAAGCCTTTGGGGTGGTGGGGCTGCTTAACGTCCTAGAGGCGATTCGCCGCTCTGGGGCAAGCCTGCCGAGCATGGTGCTGGCAGTACTGATGGGATCCCTGGGCTGGGTGAGTTTGGCGGCTTTGCTGCAGTTGCTGGCCTTCTGTTTAGGTCGGGCTGCCCCTTCCTTTTCGGCGCTGCTGTGCTTGACGGGGTTTGCCGGCTTGCCGTGGCTGCTGCTGGGGCCTGCTCAATCGTTGGGTGGGGTACTGGGATCCCTGCTGGGCCTTGCAGCGCTGCTGTGGTTTGTGGTTTGGCAGGTGCGGGCGGTAGCTGTAGCGCTGGATTTGGAGTGGTGGCGCCTGGTGGGCCTGATCCCATTGGCTTTCCTAGGGGGGATCCTGTCCCTGAGCTGGCTGACCAGCGGCGTCGTTGCTCTGGCTTCCTTGCGCTAAAGCTTATAGTTGTTTCAGGTTAGGGTGAGACGCCTGGGCTACCAAGAAAAGCCTTCTGGTTCTGCGTATTGTTGCTCCGCAACGCTGACGCGACGATGCGACCAGGGCTTTAGGTGTGGGTGCAGTGTCCTAGTTGGAGTTGAAATGATCATAATTCCCATTGGATCTTGGGGTGTGGCCAGGGATGCTTCCCCGGAATTAGCGGGGCACTCGCTGCAGATGCGGCTTTTCCTCCGGCAGAATAGCGCCCTCTACGGGGCAGACCTGTAAACAGATGCCACAGTCAATGCAGGTGGAAAACTCAATCCAAAAGTAGTCGGTGCCTTTGGCATTTTTGGTATCGCCGGGGTGGATGCAGGCGACGGGGCAAGCCTCTACACAGTCGGCCACACCTTCACAGATATCGGTGACAATTGTATGCGGCATGGATCCCTCCCAATGAACGCTCTAAGTCAAATCCTAAGTGCAGTTGCCACAAGGTCAGCCTTTACGTCGCCTGCGCTTCCTATGCTGTTGACTTTTTGATTAGAATGCGCGATATTTGCCCGAAGCTGCCTGAAAAAGATGGGACTTATATCTCAGTTCTAGGGTTCATTTTAGGCCAAAATTGCTCCCCAACGAAGAATTTTCCGGATTGTCGCTTTTTCTGACTTTGTCTGGGGCCTCTCAGCACAGCGCCAACATGTGGGAGGTCAGAGACAGTCGGCAAACCGGCTCCCACCGCCTCGAGAGTTCTTTCTTGCCAAAAATGCCAAGGGACATACTCTGCTTTGGCCTAAGTTTTAACCGAAAGGTAGGATGATTTGCCACAAAACCAAAGGCTAAACCTCTCTGGGATCCCGCTCTTGAGATTGCCACCAACGGCTGAGGGGCCAGTACAAAGCAGGTGCCCAGAGGCTACTTAAAATAGCAGACGTGAGGGCATTGCGTTGATGGTTCCACCAGATGCTCTCCAGAGAACGCGAACCGTCGCCGCCGATGCTGCCGAAAGAGTGAAGGGAGTTCCCCAATCCATCTAGCAAAGTTTGCATTCCCGCCGGATCCAGGCCCTCGGATCCCTGGGAGGCGGCAAGCCACATCCACTGCAGCGCCATCAGGGTTTCGGCAATCACCACCATACCAAAAACGATCAAGGCCACCGAGATGAAGTCTTCTTGCATGTAGCGTTGTTTTTGCAGCTTGGCGGTGAGGATCCCGACTACGGCCAGCCCCAGCGCATGGGTAGGACAAGGGCTGGTCAGCGCATCTTGCAGAAAACCCAGGGTGACCCCGGCAACAGCTCCCTGCCAAGCTTTACGCCGCACACTCCAGCACACCACCCAGATCAAGGGCCAATCTGGGGTTAAGCCTGCCAGCTCCAAGCCCGGCCCGCGCCACCAAGGGGCCACTGCTGCCAGCAATCCTGATAGGGCAGTCACCACCCAGTTGAGGTGAGACTTGAGCTTAAGAATCAGAGGGTTGAGCATAGCGGTAGATCAAGGCCCATTCCAAGAGGCCCAGCGGCGCCGACAGTTCGACAGTGGCTTGGGGGGCAGGGCTGGCATCCAAGTTGACCGCTCGAACCGTTCCCACCACCACCCCGGCTGGGTAAAAGCTGCTCAGGCCCGAGGTCACCACCACATCCCCCACCTCTACTTTGGGAGCCTTGTCGAAAAAATCCAAAATGGCGCTCTGGGTGCCCGTACCCCTCAGGATGCCCATGTGTCGGCTGCGACTCAACATCACCCCAACACGGCTGGTGGGATCGCTGATCAGGAGCACTCGGCTGGTGTTGGGCGTGACCGACTCAACTCGCCCGATCAACCCGCCCGGCGCCATGACTACATCTCCCACCCTGACTCCATGCCGGCTGCCGCGGCTGAGGGTGAGCTGTTGCCACCAGTGATCGGCGCTGCGACCCACCACTGCTGCCGGGATCCCCGCTTGGGGCATCTGCTCGGTAAATTGCAGCAGCCGCTTCAGCTCGCGGTTTTGGTACTGCAACTCGGCTACCAGGGCTTGCAGCTCACGGTTGGCGGCCTGGCTGAGCACCGCGGCGGGATCCACAGGTGGACGGGCCGGGGCGGTGATCCAACTGTACAGCTCCACCAACAGGGATCCCTGGGTTTGGCGCAAGCCCAATGCTACCCCCATCGCCAAAGCAGACAGGAGTAACCCCAAGCCGTAGCGCCTCCACCATTGGCGTAGCCGATTCAAGCAATACCTCTCCGACCCACTCGACTCACACCTCAAATCAGGAAATCAGGGAGAGGGAGAAGCGCCTCTAGCCCTTGAAGCTGCCGCTCAACACTCGACCCAAGGTTTTGAAATCCTCCAGAACTCGCCCTGTACCCAGCACCACACAACTGAGGGGATCCGGAGCAATGTGAACCAAGATCCCGGTTTCATGGCTGATCAGGGCATCCAGACCCTTGAGCAAGGCTCCTCCGCCGGCCAGCATGATGCCGCGGTCGATAATGTCGGCAGCCAATTCCGGTGGAGTGCGCTCCAGGGTGCGCTTAATGGCTTCCACAATCACCGAGAGGGGCTCGGCCATGCTCTCGCGGATTTCGGTGCTTTTCACCGTAACGGTACGGGGTAAACCGGAGAGCAGGTGTAACCCGCGCACCTCCATGGTCAGTTCCTCTTGAATCGGGTAGGCAGAACCGATCTGAATCTTGATCTCTTCGGCAGTGCGCTCCCCGATGGTGAGGTTGTGAACCTTTTTCATGTACTGGACGATGGCCTCGCTCAGCTCATCTCCCGCTACCCGCACGGACTCGCTCAGCACGATCCCCTGCAAACTGAGGACGGCTACCTCAGTGGTGCCGCCGCCAATGTCGATGATCATGTTCCCAGTGGGCTCTTGCACCGGCAGCCCGGCCCCGATTGCTGCTGCCACCGGCTCATCCACCAAATACACCTCCCGCGACCCAGCTTGGAGAGCGGCTTCCATCACCGCCCGTCGCTCCACCCCAGTCACACCGCTGGGGATCCCAATCACAATGCGGGGAGCAATCAGGTACCGGCCCTCGTGTACGCGGTGGATGAAGTGTTTTAGCATCATCTCCGCCGTGTCGAAATCGGCAATCACCCCATCTCGCAGAGGACGCACCGCTACAATGTTGCCGGGGGTACGGCCCAACATTTTTTTGGCATCTTCCCCCACAGCCAGGGGTTGCTTGGTGTTTTGGTCGATGGCGACCACAGAGGGCTCTTGCAGGACAATGCCTCGCCCGGCCACGTAGACCAGCGTGTTGGCAGTGCCCAAATCAATGCCCATATCACGGGAAAATCGGCTGAAGAACCCCACGGTAAGTCGCTCCAGTCTTGATTTGGGAAGAAGCAGCAAGCTTTGGTACCTACTATAGTCTAGTTCTGCTAGAGAATCTCCCCCGAAGAGTGGGAATCTGCTCCAGAGAAACCGGCTATGGCTGTATCCCAGCCAGCTGTGGAAGATCGAATTCGCCGCTAAGGTGCAATCCTGTTGTGATTCGGGATCCCTCGTGCCTAAGGTTGCCATTGCTCCAGCCGGCTATCCGGCCATCGCCCCCTATTCTCCCGGCGTGAAGGTGGGCAAAATACCCTCTACATCTCGGGCACATTGGCCCTGGATCCGGAGGGCAAGACGGTGGATCCGACATCGCCACCCAGACTCGCGTGGTGTTGGAGCTGAGTGACATCCTCCCGACGCTCACCCTGCGGGTACAGCGCGGGGCTTCTCGGCAGTTTAGCTAAGATAGACCAGCCCGGTCTTTTGGCGGTTGCGATGCAGCTCTCTGGTGCCTTGGTTAGCGTGGCTACCCTGGACTTGCCTCGTCTACAACGCTTCTATCGGGATCTCTTGGGGATCTCTCCCCAAGTCCAGCTCCCGACAGAGGGGGATCCGGTGTACGTAGAGTTTCGTCTGCCAGGGTTGCGGCTGGGCCTCTATCGCAGCCGTCATCTCGATGGTGGTGCCCAAGCCGCAGCGGTGAGCCTCTGCCTGCAGGTGCAAGATTTACAGGGATCCCTGACAACACTGGAAGGGTTGGCGGGAGCTTATCAGCTCTCCATTTCCCCCCTGCGGCAAGCCTTTCACGGACAGGAGGTGGATTTTCGGGATCCCGATGGCAACCGGATTGTGCTGCACCAGCCCTCTGCTGCTTTTGAGGAAGCGACGGCCTGGGATCCCCAGGGTTAGATCCGCCAAAGGTAGATGGTGTAGGTGTTGATGACATCCGATACGGTGGTGGTGGCGGTGGGGGGCCAATCCCCCATGTCGAAGGAGTGGGTGACCAGACGAGCGCCGGGCCGAAGCTGGGAGCGCAACTTGTCTCGGATCAGCAGGTGGGAGCTGGGCAGCAAATAACAACTCACCACCGTCGCCGGGGTTAAGTCCAGAGTGAGCAGATCCTGCTGGAGAAAGGTGACTCGATCCTGAACTTGGGCTTCTTGGGCCCGCTGTTGGGCTTCCAGGATGCGCTCCGGGTCGATATCCACCCCCACGCCCCGCGTGCCAAAGCGCTGTGCCGCCCGGATGAGAATGCGGCCATCCCCACAGCCCAAGTCGTACAGAGTATCCTCGCTCCCCACCTGGGCCAAATCCAGCATGGCATCCACAACCAAGGGCAAGGTGCGCACATAGGGGGCTAAGCGGATTCCCTCTGGACTTTGCCGGTTGGACTGGCGTTGGAAGAAGGGATCCCTGACCACCGAGTTCTGACCGAGCTTAGGCTTGAAACCGCGGGGTGCCAAGGGTCGATCCCGAGAAGAGCGGTTTTTTCTATTCATCAAATACTCTCGTCCATGTTTCCATCAGTCTATCAATCTGTTGCGGTACAGAGCCCTCGCTGTTCTACAGGGTGGAAAGCCACCGCCAGTTGCGTCGGTTCCAGCATCTCGAAAAATATTCTGATTCAACAACTTAAAAAATATCTTGATTCAACAACTTGGCCAGACGTTCCAGCCCCTTTTTGACTTGGCGGGAAACGGTAACGGCGCTGATCCCCAGCCGCTCTGCCGTTTCTTTTTGGGTGAGGTCGTAGAAGAAGACAAATTCCAAAATCTTGCGGGTGCGTTCCTCCAGCTTGGCCAAGGCATGCTGTAGGCGAATGCGGTCTTCTTCGGCCAGTTGAAAACTGCGGTAGCGCTGATCCGGAACGACCTCCCCCAAAGCGACGCTGTCTTCCTCGGTTTGAATCGGGGCATCCAGGCTGAGCAAAAGGCTGTTTTGTTGAGCCAGTTCCAGCTCTCGCCATTCCTGCTCCGTCAGTTGTAGGGCTTCTCTCACCTCGGCCTCAGAGGGAGAACGGCCCAACTCTTGCCGCAGACGGGCAATCACCTTCTTGGCTTGTCGTTGCAGAGTTGTCCAGCGGCGTGGGATCCGCATGGTGGGGCTCTTGTCTCGCAGGTAATGTTGAATTTCTCCGCGAATGTAGGGCATGGCAAAGGAGCTGAAAGCCAGCCCACGGGTAATATCAAACCGTTCGATGGCCTGAATCAAACCCAAGCAGCCAACTTGGACCAGGTCATCGTACCCCTCATTGCACTGGTTGCGCCAGTGATGGGCTTCTTTGCGCACCAAGCCCATGTTTATTTCCACCAGTCGATTGCGCAGGGCCGGATCCCGATTCTGGTGGTACAGCCGCAACAGTTCGGCGGTTCGGGCTTTAACATCCTCATGAGATGCCATAGATCCACATGCGGCTGGGAATCCGGTCTTGGCCAAAGGCAATGGAGTGGAGGCCGCCGGTCGCCTCGGTGAGACGGAGTTCTTGGGAGAGATCAGGCGAGGGGCCGTTATCATAGAGAACCACTTTACCGATTTGCCGAAAATAACTGTAGAACCAGCACTTAAGGAACTGGAAAACCATTCAAAGGCTGAGGATCCCACGCATAATCAACACCTATCCAGTCCAAATAGACGCTTTTGCCCAGCCGAACCGACCTGGCATGCGCAAGCTATAGGGCTACAGAGATGGTGTCAGAAGCACGACTGGACACTGTTGAGATCCGCCAAAAGCTAGAACGTTCTTAGTTTGACCAGGTTTCTGGGCCCAAGCAACAGCATCTCCACGGAAAATCGGCGGGTTTCCTCGGCAAAAGAGCGCAATTTCCCTGTCAGGCCCGATTGAATTGCCCGATTTCTGTTGCTGGCGTGCTCTCATGGACTGGTTCATGATTTGGGATTGGCCGTGAGATCGCCTGCGCATTCTGATCCCCCCTCTCCCAGAGAGAGAAGGGCTGGGATGTTTTTGGGGTCTCAATGCAGCACTTGACCCACTGCGGTCGTCTGAGCGCTCTACCCACAGCTTGTGGGGAAGTCGCGCCTGTGGAGATTTCTCTGACAGGTTGGTAGCCAAGACTACCGTTAGTGATGACTTGTGACGCAGGTCGCTTTGACGTTGAGCAAAGGTTAGCGTTGCCTAGCCCTGTGTAAGCCTTTCAGAGCGGTTCTTGAGGGGTTCCGTGCCGGCGAGAGCTACCAAAAACGACGCAAAACTCGGCTCCTCGCGAATGGGGTGGAAATAGGGTTCAGAGGAGAGCAAGGGGCGGTAGCGCTCCGGCTCCAGGCGTAGGGCTTGCTCCAGGGCTTGTAAGGCCTGAGGCACTTGGCCTTCCCAGGCGCAGCAGCAGGCTTTGGCGTAGTGAGCCTCGGCATTGTCGGGATCCATCTGCAGGGCCCGATCAAAACTCTGGATGGCCAGCTCGTAGAGGTTCAAGTCCATCAGCACCAGGCCGCGCTGCACCCAGATCTGAGGGCGTTTGGGATCTTGCGCCAGGGCACGGTCGTAGCTGTTGAGGGCCTCCATCGGGTTGCCGAGGCGGTGGTGGGCAAGGGCGTGGCCGGCCCAGAGAGAGACGGATTCGGATCCCAGTTGCAGGGCTCGTTCGTAGCTGGCCAGAGCATCGGCGTAGCGCTCTAGGTGAAACAGAGCCAGCCCCCGACTCTGCCAAACTTGAGCATCGACGGGGTTGATGGCGAGGGCTTTGTCGTAGCTGATCAAGGATCCCTGCCACCGCCCCAGAGAGGCTAAGGTTAGCCCGTGCAGGTACCACGTTTCCGGGCTATCGGGGCTGAGAGCAAGAGCGCGCTCGTAGGCGCGTAGGGCTTCTTCGTAGCGGCCCAATTGCCGCAGCGTGTTGGCCTGGTTAAAGCGGGCCTCAAAAAAATCCGGCTTCAGTTGCAGAGCCCGCTCATAGCTGGCCAGAGCTTCCTGATGGCGACCGAGATCGTCCAGCAGAGAACCACGGTTGTTCCAGGCTTCGGGGAAATCCGGCTTCAGCTCCAGGGCGCGGTCGTAGCTGGCGAGGGCAGCTTGGGCTTGCCCCAGGTGGTCGAGGGTGGTGGCGCGGTTGTACCAGGCAATGGGATCCTGCGGCTGATCTCCCAGCGCCTGCTCGAACGGCTCCAGTTGAGCCGCTTGTTCCGCCGAAAGAGCCGATGGGTCAACCGCCGGGACGGGCGAAACGGTTGTCGATTCTGGGGAAGCAGCACGCTTCTGCCGCCGCAGCCACCAGGCCCAACCCCCGGCCAAAAGCAACAGGCCCACCCCCAGCACCAGCACGCCCAAGTCGGTCGGGGCAATCGCAAACGGCATGATCCACTGCCTCTCTTCGCGCCTTTACATCATCACCAAAAAGGGCAAGGGATCGCTCGGCCCTGCCGGCGAGATCAGCTCAATGCGCTTCTCACCGGGGTAGGTGCTGGGATCGATCTCGAAGGTAACCGTCAGGTGCTCGGCACTGGCCTGCACCGGCTCTCGGGATCGCCCCAAGGGATCCCCAAAGCTGACCCGGATCCCTTTGCCCGCCGGGCTGACCCGGATCTCCGTCACCTGATCCAGATGGGATCCCTCTAGGGTACAGACGATCACATCCCCGACAAAGGCCTCCAGAGGCCAGCCCCGCCGCACTATCGGTTTGGACATGGTGTTACTCCCACAGGCTTCTGCATTCTGTTTAATTTTCCCCTCCTTGCCCCAGCCCAAAACGGCCCTGGTGGCAGAGGGGCTCTCCCCCCTTGGGCAGGATCTCTTGCCACCCCTCCACAGAAGAGGGAGTTGGGGAAAGGGCAACGGCAGGCGCTCGCAGCAACACCTGGTGGTCTGGGCCCACGCTCACCAAGCGGGGCATCTCTCCAAGACTATCGGCCACCGCAAACAGCACCCGCTCTCGGGCCTGGGGATCCCAGCCCAGCAGCTCAGCATACCCCAGCGCCGGCGGCGGATCCCAGATTTGCACCGGTGGGATCCCTGTCGAGCCGGTGGGCAAGGGCCAGACCACCGCCCGATCCCAGCTCAAATCGGTTTGGAACCAGCCTTCGTACTCCCGCGCCAGCAAAGTGTTCCCCTGCCAGGCCAAAGGCAGGATCATGGCAAAATCCAATGGCTCGGCAGGGTCGTACACAGACGCCGAGGCTTGATAAACGACTTGCAGGGCTTGAGTACGGGTGTTCTCGGCAAACAACACACTGGTCAACCGACCAGCCTCGGGTGTAGCCACCAAATCCAGCCGTGTGTACACCTGCCACTGGGGATCTGGCGCCGGCAGGGGATCGCTGCGCAACAGGCCAACCACCGTGCATTGCCGTTGCCGGGCTTGCTCCTGCAACCCATACACCCAATCCCAAGGGATAGAAACAGCAGAAGAAGAACTCCGTTGCACCGACAGAGCGGCATCCTGTTCGCGACAGCAGTGGGGAGAAGGGATCCTGCCGGAGGAAGACACTGCCGGATTCGCCAGCAACAGAGCCCAGCTCATCCCAACTGCCGCAAGCCCCCACTGCCCCTTTCGCCTGACCCAACCCGTCATCCTGCCCTCCGGTACGCGACCACGGCTGTAAGGCTTGAGACAAGGCTTTTGCAAACCCTCTAGCCTCCTTCTGCCAACCGCACCTGCACCGACTGGCCATGGGCAGGCAACCCCTCCGCCTGGGCGAGGGCCTGAATTGCGCTGGCCACCTCCCGCAAAGCCGCTGAGCCGTATTGAATCAGACTGGAATGCTTTAGGAAAGTTTCTACCCCCAGAGCCGAGGCGTAGCGGGCTGCGCCTGCCGTAGGCAGGGTATGGTTGGGGCCAGCCAGGTAATCTCCTACCGCCTCCGGAGTATGGTGGCCCAAGAAAATGGCCCCCGCATGGCGAATGGGATCCAGCAAAGCCCAGGGATCTGCCACCTGCAGTTCCAAATGCTCTGGCGCAAACAGGTTGGACAAAGCCACCGCCGCCGTCAGATCCGGCACCACCGCAATCAGCCCGTAATTCACCACCGACTTTTCCACCATCAGACGGTTGGGATGGGCCTCCATCTGGGTGGCCACCGCCTGCTGCACCTGCTGGGCCAGCTGGAGATCGGTGGTCAGAAGGATGGCCGCCGCCAAGGGATCGTGCTCGGCTTGGGCCAGCAAATCGGCAGCCACATAAAGGGGGTTGGCGCTCTCGTCGGCGATGATCAACACCTCCGATGGCCCGGCCAGCGAGTCGATCCCCACCGTGCCGTACACCAGCTTTTTGGCCAAAGTTACGTAGATGTTGCCGGGGCCGGTGATCACGTCCACCTTGGGGATGGTCTCGGTGCCGTAGGCCAAAGCCCCTATTGCCTGAGCCCCTCCAACGCGATAGATGGTGTGGATGCCTACTTCTTGGGCGGCCACCAAAATGGCCGGGCTAATCCCCTTGCCCCCCGAGCCGTCGGATCCCGGTGGCGTCACCATCACAATCTCGGGCACCCCCGCCACCTGGGCCGGGATGGCGTTCATCAACACCGTGCTGGGATAGGCGGCCCGCCCCCCCGGAATGTAGAGGCCGGCGCGATCCACAGGGCGGTATTGCTTGCCCAAAACGATCTCAGGGCCGGGAAAGCTCACCCAACTGCTGGGCACCCGCTGCCGGTGAAAAGCCTCAATGCGCTGCTTGGCCAGCCGTAAGGCTGAAAGCAATTGCGGAGACACCGCCTGGTAAGCTGCCTCTAGCTCGGCCCCAGACACCTTCAGTTCGGCAACGCTCAGCTCCACCTGGTCAAACTCAGCCGTATAGGCCAGCAGGGCACGATCCCCCTGACGGCGTACCGCTTGCAGGATCTCCCGCACGGTTGCTTCACGGTGCAGGTTCTGGTCAGCCTGAGTGCGCTCCGAGATCCGTCTAAGCTCGGCTTCAGCCTCGGCTAGCTGGGTGACGATTCTCAGCATGGCAACTCCTTCGCATAGCGCGCCGTAACCCCATACTAACGAGGGATCCGGCGGCATCGCGGTAGCAAAGCGGATCTTTCGCTGGGTCGGCTTGCGGCGACAAGAAGGGACATCCCCAGGCAGGGATCCCGTCTGCACCTGGCGTGATCCGGGTTGAGCATGGTCATAGCTTAGCCTGGATTGTCCTCGGCCAAGCGCCGATAGCCCTACTTAGGAAAAAGCCTGCCCCTTTTTCATAGGCGCAGTTCTGACGATTTGATCAAGTTGCGAAAATCGTGGATTACCTCTTCACAGCGACGGAAAAAAGCCAGCACCCAATCCCGTAGCACCCTTTGCTGAGATTCGTCCAGTTCCTTGAGGGATCCCCGGTAGTGGATCTGGCCGCTGCGCTCGATCTCGAACTGGTTCAGCCATTCTGCTTTGGATCCCTGGCGTTCCACCACTTCCTGCCGTGCTGCCTTCCAATAGTTGACGATCACCGCCTTGCCCAAATAGCCGGTTGTAATCTGGCAGAGACGGTTCAGAGATTGCACGAAGACATCCATCTCCATGCGCGGGCCCGCCGCAGGAGCGGAACTGGGCTGGGTAGCGTTCCGGCCTGCCTCCGCCTGGCTGGTAAATAGACGAAAGGTGGCCAAGCCCTTTGGCGTATCCTGCTGCAGCTCGGCTCGCAGGCGGTTCACGGCCAAGGTGTAAACCGGCATCACCAGCTCGTCATTCACCGCCACCAGCAGCGCCCATTCCGGCCCAAGGGGGTAAACGAAAACCCGCTGCTCGGCAAACTGAAAGTCAAAATAGTCAAGTCCTGGGGGCATGGTCTCCAAAACTTGAAACAGCCCTTCGGTAAGGGCTTGCTGCTGTCGGCTATCCAAATCCTGAAAAGAGCGGTAGAAGAAAGGGCGACCTGCCCGACTCAAGAGCGCCACCCCCATCACCCCACGGATGGACAAAAAACTGTCGAGCGTTTCCTTCTCCATGCCCACTCAACTTGGATAACACTCTTACTCTTATCCTGACTTAGATTGCCCGAGGGTGGGCGAGCACAACCAACCGAGAGCTGGATGCTCGATGTTTGGGATTGATGTTTGGATTTAGGAAATGCACCGGGACAAAAACGCCTCGATCCGTCCCACCGCCTCCTCCAGACGGGATCCCTCGACCACCAAAGCAAAGCGGACATAGCCTTCCCCACTGGGGCCAAAGCCAGAACCGGGAGACAGGGCAACCCCTGTGGCTCTCACCAAGTCCAGACAAAACTGGGCAGAAGAGCCGCGATAAAACTCCGGCAGAGGCGCCCACAGATACATAGTGGCTTCTGGCAAGGGCACAGGCCAACCCATGCGGTGCAGAGCCGCCACAGCTATATCCCGTCGCTCGCGGTACACCTGCCGCCAGCGCTGCAAAAAGCTATCGGGAACTGTCAAAGCTGCTGCTGCCCCCCGCAGAATGCCCTGGTATTGGTGGAAGTCGATGGTGGATTTCACCCACCGCAGGGCTCGGATCAGCTCCCGGCTGCCAATGGCGTAGGCTACCCGGAATCCCCCCATGTGATAGGACTTGGAGAGAGAAAAAAACTCGATGGTGCGGGTTTTATCGGGATCCGCCTGCAGCGCAGAAGGGGCCACCTGGCCGTCGAAGCGCCAGTCCACATAGGGAAAATCGTGGGCCAGAACGATGTCGTGCTGTTGACAGAATTGTAGGGTTTCCTGCCAAAACTCCGGGGTGACGGTGGCAGTGGTGGGGTTGTGGGGGTAGTTCAGCACCAGCAACCGTGCCTGCCGGCAGATTGCCTCCGGGATCCGATCCCACTGGGGCAAGAAGCGGTTTTCCGCCCGCAGGGGCAGGTAGTAGGGGATCCCGCCCGCCAGATGGATCCCGCCCGCATGAGAGGGATAAGCCGGATCGGCGACCAAGGCAACATCGCCAGGATTGAGCAAAGCCAGGGGCAAGAGGGCCGTCCCCTGCTGGGATCCGATCAACGGCAGCACCTCTGTTTCCGGATCGATCTCCAGGCCGAACTTCCCCATGTACCACTTGGCGCAGGCCGTCCGAAAGTCCGCCGTGTCGTGAAACAGCGTGTAGCCATAGGTAGAGGGATCCGACAGAGCCGATTGAATGGCCGCCAAGGAGTCTGAAGGTGGGGGCAGATCGGAGGATCCCAGCGACAAATCGATTACATCCAGGCCAGAGCGACGAGCCTCCCGCTTGGCTTGATCCATCCGGTCAAACACATTGCCGCCAAGGGGTTGAAGTCGCTGGGCGAGGGGAATCAACATGCAGAAACTCTTGCAAAGCAGGGGGGCCTATCCTGGCTTGAGGATCCCCTCAGGGATTGTCGCCAGAAGTGGGGGAAGAGGGTGAGGTTGGGCGCGTGCTGGCTGCCGGCCCCCGGTCGAAAATCTCGATGTGCCACTGCCCTTGGCCGTTGCTCTCGAAGGCGATAAACCGGCCATCGCCGCTGATGGTGGGGTTGCGCACATCTCCCGGCACCCGGCTGCTGATGTTTTCTATCCTGCGGGTTTCGCGGTCGTAGAGAAAAATCTCAGACTTGCCCAGAGCATTGGAGACATAGACGATGTAGCGACCATCGGCGCTGATGTCGGGCGAGGTGGCCGCCACGTCGCTGGAGTTGAGGCCGGGCAGATCCACCAAGCGACGTTCCACCGTGTCGTAGAGAAAAATATCCTGGCTGCCGCTGCGGGCCGAGGAAAACACCAGGTAGCGGCCATCTCCGTTGAAAGCAGGCTCCCCATCGGGGAAGATGCTGTTGAGGCCACTGTTGGTCAGGCTGGGACGCGGGGTGCGAAAACCTGCGGGGCTGCAGCCCAACAGCACCAAGCTCAATCCGGCCAGGCCCAGCTTTCTCGCCCACCGGGCCGCGCCAAACAGGATCCGGCCATTGGTCAGCATGGCATCGCCTCTGCAACCCACTCTTCCCATCATACCCGGTTGACAAACTCGGCTCCGGCTAGGGCTCCACCTTGACACCCTTCCAGAAGGCCACATAGCCCCGGATGTTGGCCGCAGCGGGTTTGGGATCCGGGTAGTACCAGGCGGCATCTTTGTTCTCCTGGCCGTTGACCACGAGGGTGTAGTAGCTGGCCTCCCCCTTCCAGGGGCAGGTGGTGTGGGTAGAGCTGGGCTGGAAGTATTCCCGGCGCAGAGATTCCGGCGGAAAATAGATGTTGCCTTCCACGGTTTCGTAGCGGTCTGTCTCGGCCACCACCACCCCATTCCAGATGGCCCTGGGCATGGAAAACCTCCTCTTGCCAAGTTTTGGATATCGGATTTTTGAGTTGCGGATCCCGGCGGCTGAGGCCGCCTTGCTTTGAGCTTAACTCTTCCCTTCCTCTTATGATCGTCTTGTATTGTCCCTTGTATTGTCCGATGAGAAGCTCTCTGTCCGGTGGGGAAGCCTGCCGATCCCGAGAGCAAAGTGGAGTCTTTTAAGGGCTGCTTCCTACCGCTATTGAGCGCTACGGCTATGGCTCGCCGCAACACCTTGCAAGATGACCTCAACTACCAACAAGCCAAGCGCAGCCTGCGCCAGTGGGTAGCCCAACTGGATCTGCGCCCCCAAGAGGTCGCGGGCTTAGAAGGGGAGTTGGAGAGCTTGCAAGCGCTCTTGGACAAGCTGGAAACCGAGGTCATCCACATCGCCGCCTTTGGTCTGGTGGGGCGAGGCAAGTCTTCCCTGCTCAATGCCCTGCTGGGCGAGCCAGTCTTTGAGACGGGGCCCACCCATGGCATCACCCGTACCCAGCAAGCGGCAACTTGGAACATCAGCTGGGAAACCCGCCCCCAGTCCTCCTTCTCTGGCACATCCCTGCAGGGATCCCGCCTCCCCCCTTCCTCGGTGCAGTCGGTACAGGTCGCCCATTGGCAGGGATCCCGTCTGGAGCTGATCGACACCCCCGGCCTCGATGAAGTGGATGGCGAAGAGCGGGCGCGGCTGGCCCAAGAAGTGGCGCAGCGAGCGGATCTGATCCTGTTTGTCGTCTGCGGGGATCTGACGCGGGTGGAGTTTGAGGCTCTGGCCACCCTGCGGGAGGCGGGCAAGCCTATGCTGCTGGTGTTCAACAAGATCGACCAGTACCCAGAGGCAGATCGCCAGGCCATTTACGACAAGATCCGCAACGAACGGGTGCGGCAGCTCCTTTCTCCCAACGAGATCGTCATGGTGGCGGCCTCCCCTCGCGTACCCCGCCTGGTGCAAAGGCCGGATGGGAGCTTTGCTGCCCAGATGGAAGTGGGATCCCCGCAGGTGGATGAGCTGCGCCAGAAAATCCTGGAAGTCCTGCATCGGGAGGGGCGTTCGCTGCTGGCCTTGAATGCCCTCCTGTTTGCCGATCGGGTTAACCAGCAGGTAATTGAGCGCAAGCTGCAAACCCGTGCCCAGCAAGCCCAAGACCTCATCGCCTCAGCCGCCCGCACCAAAGCGCTGGCGGTTGCCCTCAACCCCATCACCCTGCTCGATACCTTGGGAGGGCTGGCCATCGATGTCACCCTGATCCTGCGCCTGGCCCGCCTGTACGGCTGGCCCATGAGCACTGCAGGAGCCACACAACTGCTGCAGAAGATCATCCTCAGCATGCTCAGCCTGGGCGCCGGCGAGTGGGTGGCGCTGTTGGGCCTGGGATCCCTGAAAACCTTGCTGGGAGGATTCTCTCTGGGGGCCTACGGTTCCGTGGCCCTGACGCAGGCGGTGTTGGCCGGGTTTTCCTGCTATGCCATCGGCGAGTCCGCCCGCCGCTACCTGGCCCAGGGAGCCAGTTGGGGGCCAGAGGGCCCCAAAGCCGCCATAGCCCAGATTTTGGCCGATTTGGACGAAGCCTCGATCACCGCCCGCCTGCGAGAGGAAATCCGCCACAAAATCGGATTTGCTTTCCCCTGAACCTCTACAATCGCCTCTACAATCAGAGAGCCGAGCCGCGTCGTCCTCATGACCTACTGCCTTGGCATCATCACCCGCTTTGGCTTGGTGATGGCGGCAGATTCCCGCACCAACGCCGGGGTGGACTACGTCTCCACCTACCAAAAGCTGTTCGATTTTTCCGTGCCCGAAGAGCGGGTGATCTTGATCTGCACCTCCGGCAACCTGTCCATCACCCAGGGCGTTTTGACCGAAGTGCAGCGGGATCTGCGCCAACCGGAAAGTACCAATCTCCACACCTTTCCCCACCTCTACGACGTGGCCCGCTACCTGGGATCCAAAATTCGTTACATCCAGGAGCAAGACCGGCCCTGGCTGGAAAAAGACGGCATCGACGCCCAGTGCAGCCTGTTGCTGGGGGGACAGATCCGAGGCGAAGAGCCAGCCCTTTTTTTGATCTACAGCCAGGGCAACTGCATCCAGGCCACCCCGGAAACCCCTTTTTTGCAGGTGGGGGAAACCAAATACGGCAAACCCATCCTGGATCGCACCCTCTCCTACGAAACCTCGCTAGCAGATGCGGCCAAATGCGCTCTCCTCTCCATCGACTCCACCATGAAATCCAACATCTCCGTCGGCCCCCCCATCGATTTGGTGATGGTGCAAGCGGATCAGTTCAAGGTCACCCACCGTCTGCGCCTGCGCACCGGGGATCCCTACCTGGCCAAGATGCGCAAACTGTGGGAAAGCGCCCTCAAACAAGCCTTCGACCAAATGCCCCCCATCGAGTGGGACTACTCGGATCCAGTCGATCAAGAAGAGCCGCTCGACTGAGGAGAGCAGATTGGTAGGATAGGGGTTGCTCTATCTCTGCCCAACCCTTGCCATGTCAGCCCACACCTTTCAAGACTTGATCTTTCGCCTGCAACAGTTTTGGGGGGAGCAGGGCTGCTTGATCCTGCAACCCTACGACCTGGAAAAAGGCGCCGGCACCATGAGCCCCCACACGTTTTTGCGCGCCTTGGGGCCGGATCCCTGGCGAGTGGCCTATGTCGAACCCTGTCGCCGCCCCACCGATGGACGCTACGGTCAAAACCCCAATCGCCTGCAGCACTATTTTCAATACCAAGTGTTGATCAAGCCCTCCCCCGATGACATTCAAGATGTGTACCTGGATAGCCTGCAAGCTCTGGGCGTGAATCCGGCAGAGCACGATATTCGCTTTGTGGAAGATGATTGGGAATCTCCCACCTTGGGAGCTTGGGGCGTGGGCTGGGAAGTGTGGCTGGACGGCATGGAAGTAACCCAGTTCACCTACTTTCAGCAGGTGGGCGGACAAGATTGTCGCCCGGTTTCTGTAGAAATTACCTATGGGCTAGAGCGCCTGGCCATGTATCTGCAGGGGGTGGATTCGGTTTTCGATCTCTGCTGGAATGAGCATCCTTCTCTGGGACGGATTACCTATGGACAAATCTATTTCCAAAATGAGGTCGAGCAATCTTATTACAACTTCGAGTATTCCGATCCGGAGATGCTACTGGAATTGTTCCGGCTCTACGAAGCCGAGGCCAAGCGTTTGATCGAAACCACCCAACAGAAACTGCAGAAACAGGTGTTGCCGGATCGGTTGGCCGTGTCTCTGCTCCTGCCCGCCTACGACTATGTGCTCAAGTGCTCCCACACCTTTAACCTGCTCGACGCTCGTGGTGTCATTGCTGTAGCCGAGCGCACCCTCTACATTGGGCGCATCCGTAACCTGGCTCGACAATTGGCGGAGCTGTACGTTAGCCAAGCCGATCGACCGGGATCCAGCTATGCCCTGCGGCAACCGGAACCCGCTTTGGTTTACAGGGGTGCCTCTCCCCAGAGTTAATTCTTGAGAAAGGGATCCCACCTTTGGCTATGATGAGAGATTGGTGTCAGCAAGGTGCTGGCTGCCCAAATGGCTCTTGTGGAAAGTCAGTGACCTCGTTTTCATCCTCTTTTTCTGACCAGTTCACCTTACTTTTTTCGGAAAAGCTTTATGTTTTACCATCATCCCGTCACTCGGGTTTCCATCTTTATTGATGGCAATAATATGTTTTATGCTCAACAGAAAAATGGCTGGTTTTTTGACCCACGCCGGGTGCTGGATTATTTTGTTAGATCACAGCCGAATGTTGAATTGGTCAACGCCTTTTGGTACACCGGCATCAAGGATCCCCATGATCAGAGGGCTTTTCGAGACGCTCTGATCAGCATGGGCTTCACTGTGCGCACCAAGATCCTCAAAGAATATCGAGATGAAGACTCCGGTCGGTACTCCCAAAAAGCAAATCTGGATATCGAAATAGTAATCGATATGTTCAACACCGTTGGCCAGTACGATAGGATCATTCTATTTAGCGGCGATGGAGATTTTGAGCGGGCCGTCGAGCTGTTGCGTTCCAAAAACACGCTGATTACAGTTGTCTCCACCGAAGGGATGATCGCCCGCGAGCTGCGCAACGCCACCGACCGCTACATCGACCTCAATGACATTCGCCCCTACATTGAGAAGTTAGACAAGTAGTGCTTTGGGCAGGGTTCTGGACTGCTTCCTCTGCCGTCGGGTCAGACCCATAGCCTCCTGGCGAGCTGGCGACAACACCGCCTAAGTTCGTTCTGGCTTTTTCCATCTTCACGGATCCCATCCCTGCCACACAAGCGGCACGTCTGTTGTACCGGCTCTAGTCAGCGCTGCCGGAAAGGAGCTGTCCCGGCCAATTCCAGTAGGGTGCTCTGGTGTCCGGCAGAAGGGCTGTGTCTTCTCCCCTTGGCAGCCAACTTCTGGGCAACCTCAGTTCAGGCAGGGGAGCAGAGAGGCTAGCATTGTAAAAAATCTTTGCCCTGATCAGGTTTTTATGACCGGCGTTCCTGTCTCCCGTATTCGCAACTTTTCCATCATCGCCCACATCGACCACGGCAAATCCACCCTCGCCGATCGCCTCCTGCAGGAAACGGGCACCGTTTCAGCCCGCGAGATGAAGCCACAACTGCTGGACAGCATGGAACTGGAGCGGGAACGGGGCATTACCATCAAGCTGCAGGCGGCCCGCATGAACTACCGTGCCCAAGACGGCCAAGACTATGTTTTGAACCTGATCGACACGCCGGGGCATGTGGACTTCACCTACGAAGTCTCCCGCTCCCTGGCCGCCTGTGAAGGGGCGCTGCTGGTGGTGGATGCCTCTCAAGGGGTGGAGGCCCAAACCCTGGCCAACGTCTACCTGGCCCTGGAGAACAACCTGGAAATTATTCCGGTGATCAACAAAATCGACCTGCCGGGGGCCGAGCCGGAGCGGGTGATTGAGGAGATTGAGCAGGTAATCGGCCTCGACTGCAGCGGGGCAATCCTGGCCTCTGCCAAGGTGGGTATTGGCATTCAAGAGATTCTGGAGGCCATTGTGCAGCGGGTGCCGCCCCCACGGGATACAGTGGCGGAGCCCCTGCGGGCCTTGATTTTCGATAGCTACTACGACGCCTATCGCGGCGTGATCGTCTATGTGCGCATCATGGACGGGGAGGTGAAAACGGGGGACAAGATTTGCTTTATGGCCTCTGGCCGAGAATACGAGATTACCGAGCTGGGGGTGATGCGTCCCAACCAAGAGCCGGTGGATGCCCTACATGCGGGCGAGGTGGGCTACATGGCCGCCGCCATCAAGAGCGTGGAACACGCCCGTGTTGGGGACACCATCACCCTGGTGAATCGCAAAGCTCCTGAGCCCCTGCCCGGCTACAAAGAAGCCAAGCCGATGGTGTTTTGTGGCCTGTTCCCCAGCAGCTCCGATCAGTACGCCGAACTCAAAGAGGCTCTGGAAAAGCTCAAGCTCAACGATGCTGCCCTGTACTTTGAGCCAGAAATTTCCAGCGCCATGGGCTTCGGCTTCCGCTGTGGTTTTCTGGGCCTGCTGCACATGGAGGTGGTTCAGGAACGCCTAGAGCGGGAGTACAATCTCGATCTGGTGATCACAGCTCCGACGGTGGTGTACCAAGTTACCCTCAACAACGGCTCTGTGATTCGGGTGGACAATCCCAGCAAGCTGCCTCCCCCCAACGAGCGCACCAGCATTGAGGAGCCGATTGTCAGGGTAGAGGTGATTCTTCCTGAGGAATTTGTCGGTACCGTGATGGAGCTGTGTGAGACCAAACGCGGCACTTTTAAAGACATGAAATATCTGGCGCAGGGTCGGACTACGCTGGTGTATGAGCTGCCCCTGGCGGAAGTGGTCACCGACTTTTTCGACCAATTGAAATCACGCACTCGTGGTTATGCCAGCATGGACTACCAAATGATTGGCTATCGCGCCGATGATTTGGTGCGTTTGGACATTTTGATCAACGGCGATGTGGTGGATTCTCTATCCACAATTGTGCATCGGGACAAAGCTTTTTATGTAGGCCGTTCCCTAGTGGCCAAGTTACGGGAGCTGATCCCACGCCATCAATTTGAAGTGCCCATTCAGGCAGCAATTGGCTCTAAAGTGATTGCTCGTGAAACCATACCAGCCCTGCGCAAAAACGTCTTGGCCAAATGCTACGGAGGAGATGTGACCCGCAAACGCAAGCTTTTGGAAAAACAAAAAGAGGGGAAAAAACGCATGAAGGCGGTGGGAACGGTGGATGTGCCCCAAGAAGCGTTTATGGCCGTGCTGAAGTTGCAAAATGATTAGGGCCATGGGCACTCAACTGGGGCGGGAAGAGGTGTTGGCCTGGCTACAGGAGCGGGTGTCTCCTCCTCGCCTCCGCCATATCTTGGGGGTAGAGGGGATGGCCCGACAGCTGGCGGCCCACTACGGGCTGGATGAGCAGAAAGCTGCTTGGGCAGGGCTGATGCACGACTTGGCCAAGGCTTTCCCGCCGGAGCAACTGTTGCAAAGGGTGGCTCAGGAACGGGAGCTGGATGAAATTGAGCGGGCCGAACCTCACATCCTGCACGCTGAGGTGGGATCCCTGGTGGCGCGGGAGCAGTTTCAGGTACAGGACCCGGAGATTTTGGCGGCCATTGCCAACCACACGCTAGGGCAGCCCGGCATGGATCCGCTCAGTTGCGTGGTTTTCGTGGCCGATGCCCTGGAGCCGAATCGGGGCAACAGCCCAGAATTGGAGCGGTTGCGGCAGATGGCTTTTGTAGATTTGTCTAAAACCGTAGTGGGAGTATGTGACTTGAGCCTAAAATTTTTGCTAGACCGGAATCAGGTGGTTCATCCGCGCACACTCATGACTCGGAATCATTTTTTGTTACATCCTTTAGAAAAAGCGGTGTCCTAGGTTAACTCAGTCGTTTCAGGAGGGTTTTAGTTGCTACATCTCATGCCTGCCCCTGCTGGGGATCCCATCTATTGCATGGCGCTGAGTGCAGCTCGCGCGGCAGAAGAGAAAAAAGGTGGCGATATCGTTCTGCTGGATGTATCCCAAGTCTCCACTTTGGCAGATTACTTTCTTCTGGTCAGCGGCTACTCGCTTACGCAAGTCCGCGCCATTGCCCGAGCAATTGAGGAAAAGGTTTGGGACGAGTGGAAACAAACTCCGCGCCGCATCGAAGGGCAGGAATCGGCCTCTTGGATACTGATCGACTATGCCGATCTCATTGTCCATGTGATTATGCAACAGGAAAGGGACTACTATGACCTAGAGTCTTTCTGGATCCAGGCTCAGCGAGTCGATCTGCCCATAGCAGGCTAAATCTATTTGTTTTGGATTCCTGGATTTGGCAGTTCTTCAGAGCTTGGAGCCAAGGGAAGAGTTGCTCTTTACAACTCTTTAACTGCCTTCCAGGGCCTCCTTGACAGACAGAAGTTTTAGTCAATTGTCAAGAAATATGTAAGTTTCTTAATATTCCCGCAATTTCTTACACAGTCACGTGTTAGGGTAGTGAATGACAAATAGCTGAGTAAGATCTTCCTGCCTTTTGCAGTCGAGTTTCTATAGTCTTTGTTAAACGCTCTACCTTGTTTCTCTTGAACGCTGATAATTCTTCGTTGGTACTGAATACCAGCAAAAAGATTTTCCAGCTGCTGATGGCTCCTATTGGCTGCTTTCAGCGGCAAGTGGAAAGGCAAACGAGGCGAATAGAGGAGGCAAGGATTGGCTGCACAAGAGGATCTTACGAACGAAACCGCAACTTCTTCCCGACGGCAGACTTAACTGCAACCGGCTTAAATGGTCGGCCTGTAGGCAAAATCCGGTGCCAAAAGCAGCGGAGGAAGATGGGGAAGCAGCGTTTTTTGTTTAATGTCTGTTTTTAAGAGCGACAGGGATTTTTAGGAGGGACATTCATCATGGAAAAGATGTTGGTTAATATCGTCGAGTACCTGGCATTGGGAGAACTGGAAACTATCCTCTCCACTGAGCACCCCCATCAACAGGTGTTTTATGACGCTAGGGAGCGGGAAGCGATGATGCAGCAGATCCTAAACCGGGTCCCCGCCATCTACATGTGGCTGGCTGCCGATGAGTGTCCCAGCCGCGATCAACTCAATTCCTCTGAGCTGGAATTGCTGCGGTCGGTAGTGCGGGATGTGGTCAATCAAAAACTCCAACAAGCCTCTTTTGGCCTTGACCCCTATGCGGGATCCATGTCAGAGGTCTTCTACGGATAGAGGGGGCGGGCTTAAGCTACACTGCAAAGGCGTTGCCTTAGCTTGTTGCCTCTGCCCATGTTGCCTGTTTACTATTCTGATATTTTCCTCAGCCACGATACTGGGCCATTTCACCCCGAGCGTCCGGCTCGCTTGCAGTCCATTGTTAAGGCGCTGCGTGGTGCCCCTTTTGCCAACCAGTTGGAATGGCGGGATCCCCCCTTGGCGGAGCTGGCAGAGCTGGAGCGAGTACACTCGCGTCAGCACATCCAACAGGTGGCTGAGTTGGCAACAGCAGGTGGGGGACACATTGATGCCGACACTGCTCTCTCGGAGAGAAGTTTTGAAGCGGCGCGCCTGGCTGTGGGGGCTTGGGTGGCCGGCTCTGCCTCGGTTTTGACCACCGCTCAGCCAGCGCTGGTGCTGTGCCGTCCACCTGGGCATCACGCAGAGCCAGAACGGGCAATGGGGTTTTGTTTATTCAGCAACGCGGCCATTGCGGCGCTGTGGGCGCTGGATCAGCCGGGGGTGAAGCGGGTGGCGATTTTCGATTGGGATGTTCACCACGGCAACGGCACGCAGGCGGTGGTGGAGCGCTATCCCCAACTGGCCTATGCCTCCATCCATCAGTTTCCCCTCTACCCCGGCACCGGCTCCGCTCGCGAAACCGGGATCCACGGCAACCTCTGCAACGTGCCTTTGCCTGCCGGCTCGGATTGGTTGGCCTACAAAAAGGCCCTCGACGAGAAGATCTTGCCGTTCTTGCAAGCGTTCCAGCCGGATTTGCTGCTGGTGAGCGCCGGCTTCGACTGTGCCAAAGGGGATCCCCTGGCCGGTATGCAGCTAGAGCCGGAAGACTTTGGCCGCATGGCCCGCCTTTGCCTGGAGCAGGTGACCCGCAAAACCCTCTTCGGCTTGGAAGGCGGCTATAACCTGGACAACCTGGCGCGCGGCTGGCTGAGCCTGGCCCAAGCTTGCCTGGAGAGTTAACCTTTCCACTTCACCTTGGGTAAAATCTGCCGCACATCCACCCGATCCTTGTACTTGAGAGCAAAGTTGAGCAGCGAATCCAAGAGGGAATCGGACAGATAGTGGGGCTGGAGGCCCAGGTCTAGGAGCTTGGTGTTTTTGGCGTTGTAGTAGTGCTCTTCCAGCTCGACGCGGGGGTTCTCCAGGTGGTTGATTTCCACCTTCAGGCCCATGGTGGCTCCCGCCTTTTGCACCAGCAACGCCAGTTGCTCAACACTAAATTGCTCTGTGAACTGGTTCATCACCCGGAATTGGCCCGGCTCGGCAGGGTGAGCAATGGCCAGCTCCACGCAGCGCACCGTGTCGCGGATATCCAGGAAACCGCGGGTCTGGCCGCCCTTGCCATACACTGTCAGCGGATGGCCCACGGCCGCTTGAATGCAGAAGCGGTTCAGAGCTGTGCCGAATACGCCATCGTAATCGAGACGGTTGATCAGCACCTCGTCCATGCCGGTTTCTTCTGTGAGCACGCCGTACACCACTCCTTGGTTGAGGTCGGTGGCCCGCAGGCCCCAGACGCGGCAGGCGAAGTGGATGTTGTGGCTGTCGTGTACTTTGGAGAGGTGATACATGGATCCCGGCTGCTTGGGATAGGGCAGGGTATCCTTGCGGCCATTGTGCTCGATGGTGATGTACCCCTCCTCAATGTCGATGTTGGGGGTGCCATACTCACCCATGGTGCCCAGCTTCACCAGGTGGCAATCGGGAAATTCCTCTTTGATGGCGTAGAGGATGTTCAAGGTGCCCACCACGTTGTTCACCTGGGTCATTACCGCGTGTTCGCGGCTGATCATCGAGTAAGGGGCAGAGCGCTGCTCGCCAAAGTGAACAATGGCCTCCGGCGGGAAGCGGCGCATGCAGGAGATCAGGGCTTCGTAGTTGGTAACGTCGCAGACAAAGATGGGAATGTCCTTGCCGGTTAGCCCCTTCCAGCGATCCACCCGTTGCTCTAGCTGGGCAATGGGGGTCAGGGTAGAAACCCCCAGTTGCAGATCCCAGAGGCGGCGGACGTAGGAATCGAGAATGGCCACCTCATAACCCCTGTTGGATAGGTGCAGGGCTGTCGCCCAGCCACAGTATCCGTCACCACCAATAACCAGGACTTTCATCAGGGAAGCAAAATTCGGCTGCTGACGAATCTACCAAGTTATGGCACCAAAGACAAACTCTCCTGGGATCCCTTCGGGGTGCTGGATAGCCCCTTATTCGATGCGAGGCGGGTTGTCCAGGGTATAAACCGTGGTCTCGGCGGCAATGGCACGGCGCAGGTGAGCTGGGACTTGGTAGAGGCCCAGAAGGGTGATGCCATCGATGAATTGCAGTGCCCCTCGCTCGGGATCCAACTGTTGGCTCAGAATCTGGTCGATCTGCTCCGGTTCTGGCCTGGGGGAGATGGGATCCTGAGCTGCCAGGGCAAAACCCAGCGGGCCACCGTAGGTGGGGGCATAGATGGCGTAGGGCTGCACGGCGGCAAACACCGTTTTCAGGGTGCGAACAATGCGGGTGTGTTGATGAAGCTCAACCGGCCCCGTCGGCCCGGCTTGGATGGTGAAAGCCCCATCTGGCTGCAACTTGGAGCGAATCTGGCGGAAAAACTCCTGGGTGAAGAGGCGGTAGGCAGGGCCGGACTCAATGGGATCGGAAAGATCGGAAAGGATCACATCCCAAATGGGGCCTGTTTCCTGGAGAAAATCCAAGGCATCGGCAATCACCACCTCCACCCGCGGATCTTCAAAGGATCCCTGGTGCATTTCCGGCAGGTGCTCTCGGCAGGCGGCCACCACCTCCCCATCGATGTCCACCATCACCACCTGCTCCACCGAGCGCCAACGCAGCACCTCCCGCAGCGTTGCCCCTTCTGCCCCCCCCAACACCAGTACCCGCCGGGGGATCCCGCCCGCTTGGACAACCTGCACCATAGCTGGATGAACCAAAGCCTCGTGGTACAGAAACTCATCCACGGTAGTGGATTGCCAATGCCCATCCAGCATCAGACCCTTGCCGAAGGCCCCCGTCTCGGCGATCAGCATCTCCTGGAAAGGGGTTTTTCGGTAGGCCAAGATGCGCGTGACGGCACGGGCGGTGTAGTCCCAAGGGGTAAAGTACTCCTGAACCCAGAAGAAACTTCTCGGGCTGCTCATAAGCACCTCGCTACAGCTTTTTCCAGCAACATAGACTGACCTCTGGGGTGAATCGGATCCCACCCAGCCTACAGATGGCCCCCATGACAGTTTGGAAAAAGCTGCGATTGGCGAAGATCTCAGCGCCTTCGTCGGGTCGCTTCACAGGTGAGCACCTCAGCCGAGTCTGGGGCCTCTTCCAGGAGTGTCGGTTGCGCGGTGCGGCGGGGCACCTTGCGCAGGGAATATCGTCGCGCTTGAAACACGTCGATCAGATATTCACAGGCCGCTTCCGGTCGGGTGTGGCGACCACAGGTGAACACATCCACCGCCGCGTAGCCCGCTTCGGGCCAGGTGTGAATGGAGATGTGGGATTCCCCCAAAAGAGCGAGGGCTGTAATCCCCTGTGGCTCAAATGGATGGCACAGCTCTCCCAAAAAGGTGGAGTTGGAGCGTCTCGCTGCCTCCCGCAAAGCCTGTTGCACCAGGGAGGCATCATCCAAAAGTTTGGCCGGGCAGTCGTAAAGCTCCAGGATACAGTGGATCCCGATCAGAGCTGGAGACCTATCCCCTAATTGGCCAGATAGTGTGTGCAGCATACTATCCCCTAATTGGCCAGATAGAACTGATTAGAACCAGAGGCTGCACAGAAAGCGCAGCTTTACCATTATCTCACAATTGTCATACTCCCCTGCCTTTAGGCAGGGGATTCTGGTTCCTGGTTCTGCGACAGCACTTACCGTGTCAGGTTGCCCCTCCACAGCAGCGGTGCTCATCGCGGCAGCGGGCCGTAG
>NZ_JBSSCS010000030.1:0-35706 GCF_054060015.1 Thermostichus sp. MS-CIW-25 | reverse complement strand
ACTTGGCTCATAAGTTCATTGTACTTCATCAAAGCGCATTCCTCCCGGCACTGACCCTACGGGTACAGTGCGGGGCTCCTGCGATTTCTAGCTGATACTCGACTGGAATCTGGTTCAAGTTCAACTTTCAATACAACTTTCAATACAGAGGGTCTGGTCTGTCCCAGGCCCTTTTTGACTGCCACTTAGGGAGATTCCCAGGGTTAACCCCGCTCTCGCATGGCTTCGGCCAGCAGCCGGGCCACTTCTGGTCGAGAAAACTCCGGCGGGGGCACTTCACCGCGGCGCAGCATTTCCCGCACCTTGGTACCTGAGAGGTGAATGCGCTGGTGAGGCTGGCTGGGGCTGGTCTTGGCCGTGGCCATGGTGCCGGTGACGGTGCAATAGAAAGCATGTTCAAACTTCAAGGGAATGATGCCCAGCTCCCCCGGCTGGAACTCATCGAAAATGTGTTGGGCATCGTAGGTACCGTAGTAGTTCCCCACCCCGGCGTGATCCCGCCCCACAATGAAATGGGTACAGCCATAGTTTTTGCGAATGAGAGCATGGAAAATAGCCTCGCGGGGGCCGGCGTAGCGCATCGACGCAGGGTTGATGGCCAAGATCACCCGCTCCTTGGGGTAGTACTTTTCGATCAACACCTCGTAGCAGCGCATGCGCACATCGGCGGGAATGTCGTCGCTTTTGGTAGCCCCCACCAGCGGGTGCAAAAATAGCCCGTCCACAATCTCCAAGGCACATTTTTGGATGTATTCATGGGCGCGGTGGATGGGGTTGCGGGTTTGGAAGCCTACAATGGTTCTCCAGCCTCTTTCCCGAAACAGTTGCCGCGATTGGGCCGGGTCAATCTGGTAGGCCGGAAAAAGAGGGTGGGGATCCCGCTGCAGGAGGGTGACGGGGCCGGCCAAATAGACGGATCCCTGCTCGTAGAGCACCTTTACCCCTGGATGCTGCTCATCGGTGGTGCGATAAACTTGCAGGGCTTCGTATGTTTTATCGTAGGTGAACTTCTCGGTCAGCTCCAGTAAGCCCAGGATCTTGCCTGCGGAGCTGGCCAAGGCAATCATTTGCCCCTCTTTCAGACCCGCTGCCACTTCTGAGGAGACCGGCAGGGTGACCGGCAGCGACCAAGCCAAGCCATTGGCCAGGTGCATTGTTTCCAGAACGGCCTGGTAATCTTCCCGCCCCATAAACCCCGTTAGCGGGCTGAAGCCCCCAATGGCGATCATCTCCAGATCCGATTGGGCCCGCTCGTCGAGATAGAGGATGGGGCAATGTTCGGCTTTGGAACGCAGCTCCTGCGCCTGCTCAGGCGGGGCAATGCAGTTGATCAGGGTGCCCCCGTGGGGCGGAATGGCATCACCAGAAGGGAGAGTCGATGGAGATTGGCTCATGAGAAGGGCACTGAGAACAAAGGTTATCCAATCCAATATCCAACTATCGGATCCCAGATCCCCAGAAAGTGGGGAAGAAAGCACAGGTCGGGCTGAAAACAGGAGGGAGCAGAACAGGTGGAGACCCCATCCAAATCACGCCCTTAGGGATCCCTTCCATCCCAGTCAATCCAGCAGATAGGGAGGCATGCTTTCATCGGTGGCTGATACATTGTCGAAGATGGGCCGATTCATGATCTTCTTTTGCGCGTGCAGAGGCGAGGATTGGGGTTTGGGCTGAATGATGGGGGCTTGCTCTTTGGGTTTCCGTAACTCCTGGATGGTTTTAGCCCGCTCGTCCGCAACCGCTTGCAACTGCGCCAGCGCCTTTTGCAATTCGTCCCGATGGGCAGTAACCTGCTGCAATTGAGCTTGCAGGGTAGAGACTTTGTTTTGGTAGTCTTGCAAGAGTTGTTGAGCTTCGGCCAGTTGGCTTTTGAGGGCTGCAATTTCCGGCAATTCTGGGGTTGGTTCTGGGGGAGACTGAGAAGACATCGTTGTCGGCTCCTCGCCTGTGGGAGTAGACTCTGCGGAGGTGGGCTCTGAACTGGTTTTAGCACCGGCCTTGCGCCGAATTCCGCCGGAGCGGCGGGAAGTTTCCCCCGACGAAGGAAAGAGGCTACGGTCAGATCCAGTCACAAGAGCACCTCGCGTTCAACAAACTGCAGCAGCCGCTGACACACCGCCGATCCAGGCCGATAGTCCATCACCGTCAAGCCGTAGTCAAAAGCGATGCGCAAATCGCTGCTATCTGGAATAGTAACGGGTGAAAGCACATCCGCAAAAATCTGTTGCGCTTGCACATACAATTGCCCGGTGTGGGATCCCGACCAAATGCCCCCCGGCAGATAGCGGTCATCCAGCATTGTCAAAATGGCGCGGGCTTGGCTTAGCTGGCCTTTCAGGGCCTCAATGTAGCGCAAGGTCACTTCCGTGCAGGAGAAATCGGCGCGGTTGAGCCGTGTCGGGATCAACACCCGCTGGGCCACCCGCAGGGCATTGGCGGTGAGAGCATTCAGTTCTCCCGGCGTATCGAGAAAGATGAAGTCGTAGTCCGGCAGCAAGGGATCCAGTTGGCGCTGCAATAGATTCTGCCCCATCTCTCCAGCAGCAGCCAGTTGGGCCGCCACTTCCGCCATGGTGCTGTGGGAGGGCGCCACATCTACCCCCTTGTCGGTGCAGTAGATCACCTCTTCCAGAGGACGTTGGTGTTGCGGGTGTAAGCTGGCCCAAACCGTTTCCGGTGCCGGCAAGGATCCGGCCTCTTCCAAGTAGAGACTGCTGGCAGTGGCCTGGGACGTGAGATCGATGAGCAGAACTCGGTATCCCCGTTGGGCCGTCAACTGAGCCGCGTGGACGCAGAGGGTGGACTTGCCAGTGCCCCCTTTGTTGTTGGTAAAGGCCAGGATACGCGCCATCAGCTCCCCCCGTTTTGCCAACTTGTTCCCCTTTCCGAGCAGCCCGGCCAGATCCGACAGGACAGCCGTTTAGGTGGCCCCGCAGCAGTCTATGCTATTGGGTGTAGCCTGGTGGAGGACAACCATGCGCGATGTACTGGCGATCATCTTGGGAGGTGGGCGTGGCACCCGACTTTATCCCCTGACCAAGCGCCGCGCTAAACCTGCTGTGCCCCTGGCCGGCAAATACCGCCTCATCGACATCCCGGTCAGCAACTGCATCAACTCCGACATCGAAAAAATCTACGTCCTCACCCAGTTCAACTCTGCCTCTCTGAACCGCCACATCGTCAACACCTACCGCTTGTCTCCCTTTACAGGCGGCTTTGTGGACGTTTTGGCGGCCCAACAAACCCCTGATAATCCCGATTGGTTCCAAGGCACCGCCGATGCCGTTCGCCAATACCTCTGGCTGATGGACTCCTGGAAGCCGCGGGACTTCCTCATCCTATCTGGGGATCACCTCTACCGCATGGACTACCGCCCCTTCATCCACCATCACCGGCAGGTTGGGGCCGATGTGACGCTGGCGGTGCTCCCCTGTGAAGAAAAAGTGGCCTCGGGTTTTGGCTTGCTCAAGCTTGGCGAGAACGGTCGCATTGTGGATTTCAAGGAAAAGCCAACAGGAGATCTGCTGAAAGCCTGTCAGGTGGACACCCAAGCCCTCGGCCTCAGCCCGGAAGAAGCCAAAGCCAAGCCCTACATCGCCTCCATGGGCATCTATGTATTCAAGCGAGAAGCTCTGATCGAGATGCTCAAAGTCAAGGAGCACACCGACTTTGGCAAAGAGGTGCTGCCGGCAGCCATCGGCAAGTACCATCTGCAAGCCTACCTCTTCAAGGGTTACTGGGAAGACATCGGCACCATCGAGGCTTTTTACCGGGCCAACCTGGCACTGGTGCAGCAGCCCAACCCGCCCTTCAGCTTCTTCGACAGCGAAATGCCCATCTACACCCGCCCGCGCTTTTTGCCCCCCAACAAAATCCTCGACTCCCAGATTGTCAACTCCATGATCGCCGATGGCTGCATCATCAAAAACGCCCAAATTCGCAACTCCATCATCGGCATTCGCAGCCGCTTGGAGGCCAACACCATTGTGGAAAACACCCTGGTAATGGGAGCCGATTACTACGAGTCGGCAGAAGAGCGACAGGCCAGGCTGGAGGAAGGGATCCCACCGGTGGGCATCGGGGCCAACTCTCACATTGTCAACGCCATCGTGGATAAGAATGCCCGCATTGGGCGCAATGTCCGCATCCTCAACAAGGATCACGTCACCGAAGCGCAGCGGGAAGAGGAAGGGATCTGGATCAGCAATGGCATCGTCACCATCATCAAAGACTCGGTGATCCCGGACAACACCATCATTTGAGGGGGAAACAGGCCAGCCCTGGCCGAGAAGGGGGCAGGATGGGGCTGACAGGCCCTTGCGCAGAAACGGCGAGGCTTTTTCTGTTAAGATGGATACCGAGAGCTTTAAAACAAAAGACTGTGAGATCGCTGGAGTGTGTTTAGTAGAACTTCGCCCATTGCCGCTTTGGAAGTTTACGATCCGCAATTGATCTGCCGTTATTACCGCTGGCGCCTGCCCCAAGTGATTGGTCGGGCGCTGGCCATTCTCTGGCCTTTCTTGTGGTTTGTCCTCTGTTTGCGCTGGGATCAACTGTGGGGACACACTGATCGCAATGTGGGACGGCGCTCGGTGCAGTTGCGACAGCTGCTCACCGACCTGGGGCCAACGTTCATCAAGGTGGGGCAGGCCCTCTCCACCCGCCCCGATCTGGTGCGCAAAGACTACCTAGAAGAACTCACCCAACTGCAAGATCAACTGCCGCCATTTCCTTCCGAGCAAGCATTTGCCCGCATCGAATCCGAGTTAGGCCGTCCGATTGCCGAGATCTTTGCCCAGATCTCTCCAGAGCCGGTGGCTGCTGCCAGTTTGGGCCAGGTTTACAAAGCGCAGTTGCACAGCGGCGAATGGGTGGCGGTGAAGGTGCAGCGACCCCATCTGCGAGAGCAGTTGAGCCTGGATCTGTACCTGATTCGCTGGGCCTCGACATGGCTGGGCCCCTGGCTGCCCTTAAACCTGGGCAGTACTTTGACGGCGGTGGTCGATGAGTTTGGCCGCAAGCTTTTTGAGGAGATCGACTACCTGCACGAAGGGCGAAACTGCGAGCGCTTCGCCGAATACTTCCGCGACGATCCGGATGTGTACGTGCCGCGCATCTTTTGGGCTTACAGCAGCCGCCGGGTTCTAACCCTGGAGTGGATCGACGGCATCAAGCTGACGGATGTGGAGCGCATTCGAGCAGCCAACCTGGAGGTGAAACAATTGGTGCGTATCGGGGTGGTTGCTGCCCTCAAGCAATTGCTGGAATACGGCTTTTTCCACGCGGATCCCCACCCAGGTAACTTGTTTGCCCTCACCGATGGCCGTATGGCCTACATCGATTTCGGCATGATGGATCAGCTTACCGAGGAAATGAAGGAGTACTTGGTGGATGCTCTGGTTCACCTGGTGGATCGCGACTACAACGCCCTGATCGATGACTTTATTCATCTGGGCTTTTTGCAGCCGGATGTCGGCCGCCAAGAGCTGATCCCCGCCTTGGAAAAGGTGCTGGCAGACGTGCTGACCCAAGAGGTGGTCAACTTTAACTTCAAAACGGCCACAGATCAGTTCTCCGACTTGATGTACCGCTACCCCTTTCAGGTGCCCTCCCACTTTGCTCTGGTGATCCGCTCTTTGGTGACCCAAGAGGGAGTAGCCCTCAGCCTCTATCCCCAGTTCCGCATCGTCGGTGTGGCCTATCCCTATGTGGCCAAGCGCCTGCTGACGGATGAATCGCCGCGTATTCGCCAACGGCTGCTGCAAGTGTTGATCAAGGATGGTAAGTTCCGCTGGAACCGCCTGGAGAACCTGATTCAAATTGCCCGCAGCGATGGGGGATTGGATTGGTTACCCACCGCCCAAACGGGTTTGCGCTACCTGATGTCGGAAGAGGCCCGCGATCTGCGCCGCCAGTTGGTGCTTTCCCTCACAGAAGATGATCGCCTTCACTTTGAGGAGCTGCAGCGCCTGTGGCGGTTGATCAGCCCTGAACTTTCCCCGGCCTACCTCTGGCAGGCGACGCTGAGATCCCTACCCTCGACCGGCGATCTGCAACACACGTTTGCCGAGTTCAGGGATCAGGTGCAAGCCCATCTGGAACATCTTAGCCGCTGGCGGCCACCTCAACCCTGGTCGGATTTGCTGGCAGGAGTGGGACAGGAAAGATAGAACGGAAGAAGGTGGCTCAAGTTTAAGTTTGTTGTTTATTGAGCTGGACAGAAGCGTGGCAGATCAGAAAGGTGATTTCATTGCGGGTGTAGTGACCGGCGCCGTGTTGGGAGGGATCATCGGCGGGGTGATCGGGTTTGTGCTTGCCCCTCGACTCAGCAAGGGATCCGCCGAAGGCCAACGCCGGGATCCGGATCGTCTCAACGGCACCTCGGTAGCCCCTGAACGACCGCGCCTCAGTGCTTCGGGTGAGTTGGCCATGTCCAGCGACTGGAGGAAGTGGGAAAATGAGGCAGAACGCATTGCTCAAGCCCGCCGCACTCTAGAGGCCAAGATTGCCGAGTTAAACGAGGCGATCCAGGCCACCCGGGCTCAGTTGCTTGTCAAGGAAGTGCCTGCCCCTGCTGCTGAGGAAAACTCTTGAGCTTGAGCGGGAAGAAGGAACCTCAGGGGTCTCCCGCCCATGTCAAACTAGAGGCGGCAATGGCTTTCTGCCTTGCATCTTTGGATGGGTTGCCATCGGATGTGAGGTTTGCCTCTGCTGACGGCGTTTGGTCTGTCTGACTGATCTGTGTTTTGTTCATTCCCTTCTCTGAACCGCTATGATGCTTAGCCACTTGTTGTCTCCTCTCGCCTGGATGGACGGCCTCTCCCTGGGGTTGGTCTACGGCACTGCCGCGTCTTTGCTGTTCCGCTCCCTTTACCAGTTCATTGTCATTTACAATGCTCTGCTGATCGTGCGGATTTTGCTGAGCTGGTTCCCGCAACTGAACTGGTCTAACCCCATCCTGTCGGTGCTCAGCCAACTCACCGATCCCTATCTCAACCTGTTCCGCGGCATCATCCCCCCCATTGGCGGCTTGGACTTTTCCCCCTGGCTGGCCTTCATTTTGCTCAGTTTTGCCATGCAGGTGGTGGGCCAGTTTGCCTAGCTGCTGTAGCACTGGATTCCTCCTGAGGGGCTCGGATCCCCTTAAGATTGGGAGTCACTTTTTCGTTGCCCACCGTGCAGATCCCCGGCGTTGCCCACTACTGGCTGCTGAATGCTCAGGTTCCCCTGTCGGTACTGAAGGAGGCGGTGCGGGGGGCTGTCCCCAACCGCGATAACCTGGTGTTGCTGGATCTGGAAATTGAAGGGGGGCAGATCCGCCAAATCCGGCTGGCAACAGGGATCCCGCCCCAGGGGATCCCCAGCGTGGATCTAAGGCGGGGCCAAGTGTGGCCGTGTTTTGTGGACATCCATACCCACCTGGATAAGGGGCATGTGTGGCCGCGCACCCCCAATCCCGATGGTACCTTTGCCGGGGCGAGGCAGGCCGGCCAGGAAGATTGGGCGAAGATGGAGCAAGCCTATGACGGGGATCCGGAGCAGTTTCGGGAGGATCTCTATCGTCGCTTTAGCTTTGGTTTGCGCTGCAGCTATGCCCATGGATCCCAGGCGGTGCGCACTCACCTAGTCTGCTATGGCCCCTCAGCCGAGATGATTTGGGAAATCTTTGCCCAGTTGCGCCGAGAGTGGGCGGGCAGACTGGAGCTGCAAGCAGTAACGCTGGTGGACCTAGACTTCTTTCTCACCCCCGCAGGGGAGAAGCTGGCGGACAAGGTGGCGGAAGTGGGCGGGATCCTGGGTGGGGTGGCGGCGATGGGGCCGGAACTGGATCGGCAATTGGATCGGGTGTTTGCCCTGGCCAAGGAGCGGGGCCTGGCTCTGGACTTTCATACGGATGAGACGGATGATCCCGGATCCCTCACATTGAGATACGTAGCAGCGGCGGCCTTGCGCAACGATTTTCCCCATCAGGTGGTGTGTGGCCATTGCTGTAGCCTGGCCGTGCAACCGCCGGAGGTGGCCCACAAGACTATGGCCTTGGTCAGAGAGGCGGGAATTGCCGTGGTCAGCCTGCCCATGTGTAACCTGTACTTGCAAGCCCGTAACCCCGGCCATACCCCCCGCTGGCGGGGAGTGACGCTGTTGCATGAGCTGAAGGCTTTGGGCGTGCCGGTGATGATAGCCAGCGATAATTGCCGGGATCCCTTCTACGGCTTTGGGGATCACGATGGCTTGGAGGTGTTCCGGGAGGCCACCCGCATTTTGCACCTGGATACCCCCTATGGGGATTGGCCACAGGCGATTACCACCACCCCTGCCCGCATCATGGGCTTGACCGAGCGAGGGCAAATTGGGGTGGGCTTGCCGGCAGATCTGGTGCTGTTCAAGGGACGTGGCTTTGATGAGCTGCTCTCGCGACCCCAACATGACCGGGTGGTGTTGCGTCAGGGGCAGGCCATCGACACGACTCTGCCGGACTACAGCGAACTGGACGACTTGATGGAGAAGGTGGGGACAGCGCTCAGCTCCGAGAAGTAGAGCGGGGTCACAGTCGTTTCAAGTTAGATTAAGACACTTCCCAATTGCTGATACATTCACGCTGAACTCTCCTGAACATGGTTCAGGAAAGAAGCGATCGCATCCTGCCTATCTCTGTTCGCGTCAGCGGGACGGAGTCCAAACAGGAAGGCGGTATCCCGCAAAGCCCTGAGGAATACCCCCCGAGCGCTTTCCCCCTTCACTTCCCGGCAACCGTTGCGGTGGACTCAAGGATCAGGGGGAAACTTGGTCTACTATATCCCTCTCAATGACTTTTGCCAAACCGCCTAAAGCTCAGTAAATTCAGCAAAGTTCAGGGTTTTGGGGGTTAGAGGCATGCTCCACGGTGCCGCCCCAGCGTTCCGCGCCGCTGCCACAACCACCACCTCCAGGCAAAGGGAGAGAGCATGACTCTAGTCAATAATAAGCTCAACTATACTGAAAATAATGTATAATATGTTCAGTACGGATTACTACCAGTTGATCTTTCTGTTTACTTTCGAGTCTGCCAACATGGTAGCCAAAGCAAAGCAGAAAATTGGTAGTAAGACGACACGGAAACTGCGCTTTGGGTATTCTACTCAAAGCTTTGCGGGATACCGCCATTCTGGTTGGAAACAAACAGAATGCTATCGCTGCATAGTTGAACAGTGATGTGTGGCTACGCCACGCAAGCGAACAGCAGTGTTCAGCGTAAATGTATCAGCTAGTGCACAATGCTAAGGAAAAAGTTTCATTCCCGCTTAAAAATGACTATGCGGATTGTCCTCGAACTCCAGGGTGCAGAACTTTAAGGTTCGGCAGTTTTCCGCTACCGTGCGCCTCACGCTCTCCGGTAAGCCTTCCGGTATTTCCGCGTCGATTTCCAGGGTAATTTTGACAGTGGCTCCTGGCAGATTGGTCAGGTGCCGGATGACCTCGTCGGCAAGGGTTGCAACATCTCTGTTGACCCGCAGGGGATCCATTTCCACCCTGCCGTAAAATCGCCTCGGCAACGCCGGCTGGGAAACTTGATTTCCTTGATTCGTAACTGGGGAATCCTCCTCGCCGGGGCCAGGAAGAGGCGGAGTGCTGTCTGGGAAGATGCAGGGCGCCTTTGGGGAAGGAACTTGAAGGGCTTCCAATTGACGGCGGGCAACCTCTGGCTTGACCAGCAGGCTGTTGGAACCGATGCTGGGCTTGACTATGGCTGCCACTTGCAAGCCGAGGTATTTGCCTTTGGACTCATCGAAGGCCTCTGCGTAGGCAAAGCTATCCTCCCAAGCAGTTGAGGCTACCCCGTCTTCTACAGCTCTTAGAAGAACGGATGGGTCTTTCAAGCGGGGTAGGTAGAGGTACTGGGCCAGGCATTCCCACAGTCGTTTGAGATCGATGTGATCAGCCTCGCGCCAGAGGAATCTATCCAGCGTATCCAGGCGGAGGGTGATGGCAGAGTAAGCGGTAACCAGATCCCCCTCGTGGACAGCTTTGCGGCTGGCTTGCAAAATGGGGGAATCTTGCCCCTGCAGTCGGCATTCTTTCCACTCTAGACTGCCTTGGGGATCAGGCTGGGCTGGGATCAGCAGCCATTGATAGGTTTCCCGCAGAGCAGCCTCAACAGCAGCCTCGGATTGGTGCAGCTTGGTATTGGCTTGGGCGGTTTGGAAGGCATCTAGGTTGAGGAGATCTTTGTCTTCCAGGATCCCTTTCCAAGCTAGGTATTGGGCGGTATTGCGTTCTAGGCTTTCCAGGCGGGTTTTGTCGGGCGCCAAAAACAGCAGCATGTTCCTGTAGTAGCGGGGGCCGCTGCCGCGACGCTGGAGGGCCTGCTCAGCCCAGACTCGCCCAGGGCTATCCTGGCTACCCCGGCTATGGGAATACTGAGGATGCAGGATCACCAGCCGCACGCCTAAAGTGGGATCGTCGGGAATATCGGCAGTGGAGTCGGGGGCAACGTGAACGGCACTGAACTCACCGCGATTTCTGTCGGCTTTGAGGCGCCGGATGATCTCTTGGCAGAGGGTGTGGGGCTCGTCCCTCAACAGTTGCTCGGCTCGCTCCTGAGCAGTGCGGTTGACGTTGGGCTGGGTGGAAATCCAGTAGCGACTGCCATCTCCGTATAGGTAAGTTGCCTGGTCGGATAGCCGCCGCAGGGCATCGCCGAAGGTGATGGGGTGTTCTCCCGGTTGCACGCAGCCCAGCTTGATGCGGCGCTCCTCAATGCCGCGGTTGGCGGCCCGCAGGGTGGGGGCGGATCCCATGTAGATGGTGCGGGCAACCCGGCGACAGGCGGAATACCGGCCCAGGTTGGGGTGATCTCGGTCGAGAGTCAGGGGCAGGGAAGTGGGGCCATCCACGTCTTTGTCGATTACCGGCAGCCAGTTGTCGTCTAGGTAGCGGGTCAGCTCTGCTTGTACCTGTTGATCGTCCATGGGGATGTGGGCGGGCAGGATCATCAGGCTGCGGTCATTTCGCTCCCAGAGGGTGTGGATGACCCTGGCCATCAGCCGTAGCACACCGCGGGTGCGTTGAAACTTGTCGAGAGTAGACCAGTCGGAGTAAAGGCGGTCAAACAGCTCTGGGTGAATGGGATAAGCAGCCTTGAGGCGGCGTTCGTAGTCACTTTCTTTGCACTCGCTGGGAAATTCCTGGCTTTGGCTGCGATAGAGATCCATGAACGCTTTCACCACGGCATCCCGCTGCACAAATAGCTCGGGATTGGTGAGGGGCTGAAACAGGCGGCGGCGGACAATTTCAAAGCTTTCTTCAGCGCTCGCGGGCCGCCAAGGGGATTCCACCCGGCCAATGGCATTTCTCAGGCGAACCAGAGCTTCTTTGCCCCGCTCCCCGCCAATTTCGATATCCGAAGAAGGAAGGCTCACCACCAGCAGTGTATCTTTTGCGTTCTTGGCCGATTCGCTCAGGGTTTGGGCAAAGGTAAACTGGGTGTCGAAACTGCCGCCGGCTAGGTCAGGGCTGTCGTGGAGTTGGCGAGCATAGGCCACCCACTCATCGATTAGGATCAGGCAAGGGGCATAGCGGTTGAACAAGACTTTAAGCGCATCGCCGGGGTTGGTGGAAGTTGCGTCGGCCTGCTGCACCCGCGCATAGCCTTCGGCACCTCCCAGTTGCCAGGCCAACTCCCCCCAAAGGGTGCGGATCAGGGGGCGGTTTTGCTGGGCGTGCTCAGGCTTGTAGGAGGGAATGCCGCTGGGCTGGAGCTTGTTCCCCACCAGGACGGCTATCCTGACGTTTTGAGGTGGTCTCTGCAGACCGACGGCTTGGAGAAGAGACTCTGTGCCGGGTAGGGGGCCCTCACCCCTAGCCCCTCTTCCAAAGAGGTGGTAGAGGGCAAGCATGGCGTGGGTTTTGCCGCCGCCAAAGTTGGTCTGCAACTCTATCACGGGATCCCCCCCTTGGCCGCTGAGGCGCTTCAGGGCATTGGTGAGCAGTTGTTGCAATCCCTCGGTAAGGTAGGTGCGGCGGTAGAACTCGACGGGATCCCGGTACTCATCCGAACCTTCGCCCAGGTAGACTTCCCAAAGATCGGCGGCAAATTCGGCTTGTTGGAAGCGACCTGAAGCCACATCGGGGTGGGGAGTGGCAACCTCGCGCCAGGGCTTGAGGCCAGCCTGGGGCTGACCTTCTGTAGGGGATCCCATAGCGCGACGGCTTTCCCGCTTGGCCTGTTCTTCGAAGCGCAGTCGCAGTAGCTCTTGTTTTTGTTTTTCAACTTCGGCAGCTTGGGGGGCAGCAATGGCGCTCAGCAGTCGGGCAACGCTATCGAGGGCGCGATAGGCATCGTCAAAACCAAAAGTGCAGGTGTGGGCCCAGGTGTTGCGGGTATTGCGCAGCTCGCTGACTAGGGTGCGCTCCGCTTGTCCCAGAGTTTGCCTGAAGACGGTGTTCCACTGCTCCCACATGAGAGTCAGCAGCGCCAAAACATCTTCCTCCAGGATCTGCTCAGGACTTTTGAATTTGGGAGAGCTCTCGGGCAGGTTGTCGGCGACAACTGTCAGCCACTTCTCTCCATGGAAGGCTTGCATCTCCCGCACGACAAAAGGATAAAGCCCCTGCCGCAGAAGGTTGAGGGCGCGTCCAACTCGTTCGTGGTTGCTGATAGCCATAAGTGATTGAATGAAATTGAAGTTAGGGGGTGGGTCGATTATTTCCAGATTAAAGTGAGATCCACAACAAAGCCAGGGAGAACCGGATCCCCAGACAAGCTAGTAGGCCGCTCCAAAACTTGCACCAGCTGACCTGGGCGGTAGACGTAAACCCGCTGGCTTTCTGGATCGATCAGCCAGCCCAGTTGGGATCCGTTGTCTAGGTACTCCTGCAGCTTGGCCTGAAGGATAGCCAGCTCGTCAGTGGGGGACTTCAGTTCCAGCACAAAGTCGGGGCAAAGAGGAGCAAAGCGACGACGCTGCTCCGGGGTAAGCTGCTGCCAGCGCTCTTTGGCAATCCAAGCGGCATCGGGAGAGCGGATGGCCCCATTGGGCAGGGCAAAGCCCGCGGAAGAGTCAAAGACAAAACCTAAGTTCTTGCCTCGATTCCACTGCCACAGTTGGCCCAGCAGGTCGGCATTGCGGAATCCAGTTTCGCTGCCTGCAGGGGCCATGGCGATCAGTTCTCCTTGGGCGGTGCGTTCCAGGCGCAGCTCAGGATTCTGCCGACAAAGCTGCTCGAAAACTTCATCGGTTAAATTCACAGCCGGCTGCAGGTTGAGGGCAATCATGAGCTCATCCTGGTGGGCAGTTTTAGAGCGTGGGGAGCACTATTCCCAGATTAAGGTGAGATCCACCACAAAGCCAGGGAGAACGGGATCCCCAGACAAACTAGCAGGTCGCTCCAAAACTTGCACCGGCTGACCTGGGCGATAGACGTAAACTTGGCCCTTTTCTGGGTCAATTAACCAGCCCAGTTGGGATCCGTTGTCCAGGTACTCCTGCAGCTTGGCCTGAAGGATAGCCAGCTCGTCAGTAGGAGACTTTAGTTCCAGCACAAAGTCAGGGCAAAGAGGAGCAAAGCGACGGCGCTGCTCTGGGGTAAGCTGCTGCCAGCGCTCTTTGGCAATCCAAGCGGCATCGGGAGAGCGGATGGCCCCATTCGGCAGGGCAAAACCTGCAGAGGAGTCAAAGGCTACACCAAGCTGGGTTTGCCGGTTCCACTGCCAGAGCTGGGCGCTGAGGCTCAAGTTTTGACGGCTGCTTTCGCTGCCTGCAGGGGCCGTGGCGATCAGTTCTCCTTGGGCAGTGCGCTCTAGGCGCAGCTCAGGATTTTGCCGGCAAAGCTGTTCGAAAACTTCATCGGTTAAATTCAAAGCCGGTTGCAGGTTGAGGGCAAGCATCATCTTCTTTGGGCAAAACTCTCAGAGTACGTGGCCTATGGCTCGTATTAATTCCCTAAGATGGAGCGTATTTTTTGGCGAAGGGCACGAAGGGCTGGACTTCTACCCAGATCTCGACTTTGGGCCAAGACTTCTGGCACCCACTCTAAAATCGGTAGCTGAGGAAAGGTTGGGCTGGTGGCAGAAGCCTGATATTGGCCGGATTGCAGGATGTAGATGGTTAGCTGGTTGCCTTGATAAACCCAAAGTTCGGGCACTCCTAGGCGGGTGTAAGCCTCAATCTGGGTTTTGGAAGTAACATCCACTTCGATGGCCAGATCCGGAGGCGGGTCAACAGATAGATCCAGCCGATCTTTGCCAATCACGGCCTGGTGATTTTGGATATAGAAGCATTCATCAGGTTCGATCCCGTAGTTCATTGCTTGCTGTTTGAAGGTAGCTGACCCAAAACATTCGCAGTCAACTTCCAGTTCCTCTAGCAAGATTTTGACAATGTCTCCAATGATGGATTTTTCTCGCTCATGCTTGGGTGAGGGCATTCTGATTTCCAATATCCCATCGCTGTAAGCAATGCGGCTGGCTCGCTTTTCGCCCAGCTCATCTAGGATGGCTTCAAAGTCTAACCAATTCAGATTGTGAATCAGCAGGCGCTGGCCGGGTGGGATGGTGAGTTGTCGAAGCTGGAGGGTGACCATCGTCTGGTTGGGTGTAAGGATAGAAACTCTGAGGTCTTTTAGCTTATGGGGGTGTGGGGGTAGCTAAGCCCCGCACTGTACTCGTAGAGTCAGTGTCGGGATACAGATACCCCCACATGGTGTATGATGGGAGTACTTGCACAAAACGGCTTTTGCCGGAATCTGGTGCAACTACGCGGTAGGGCATTCCGTGTCTGCTCGTGGAGGGTTCTTGCGTAGGCTCCCCGATGAAGCGAGAAGCCCGCTCCGTACTGCCTGCAGTCGGAGTCGGGAGTATGTCACGCTTTGCTTCCCCCAGAGGTAGGGGGCTAAAGCAAGCTGGGCTGGAAAGGATCATGCTGCTTTTTCTTCATTTCGGATGCTAGCCGGTTAATTTCTGGCCAGGCAATGACGAGAGTGTTATAGGCTAGGGCTTCTTGAGTCCAGCCTTTCTTTTCGCAGAGGGTATAGAGCCGATAGGCCAGATCGCGGGCAACCGCACCTCTATCTCCCAAGGCAGCCAGGAGAGCGGCGGCTTCCATTTCTCCTTTCCGATCGAGGGTGTGGATGAGGGTCTGGGTGATGAGCCAGGCGGAGGAAGCAAGGAGCAAGGAGAGGGAATCTGCTCCCTTTTCTTTTCTCTGGGCTATTTCCTCTCTTCTCAACAACCGCACCTTGCCGGCCTTGGCTTCTAGGATCCCAAGTTCCTCAAGGGACTCAATGCTGACGTTTCTGGCCTTGCTGAGGACTTCTGCTTCCCCGTAGGGGCCTGGCTCAAATTGATATTGGGCAAACCAAGTGGTGGCCCAGCGGCTGCCCTCATCGAGTTCCCCTTCTTGTTCGCTGAGATATTCATCTAGGTACTGGTTGATCAGTTGCAGGGCCGTGCGGACGGTCAGGGGAGAACCATCGCTTTCCAAAACTGCAGCGTAGCGGGAATAAATGGCCATGCCGGGGCCGATGCTGGCTTGGGCCAAGTCCACAGGAGCAATGCTGCCCTGCTGCAGAAGTTTAAGCGCCTTGGGCAGCTCGCGCTTCAGCTCGGCAAGGAATTGGCGACGGGTAGCCTTGGGCGCATCGGCGGGGCGGGGACGACAGACGAGGACAATCGAGGAAGCGAGAGCATTGGAGCCAGATGCAACCATGCGATTTTTGAGTTCGCTGCGCATAGGCCAAGTACCGTCAATCGTGAACCCAGCCCTAATTAAGCCTTCCAGCATGGTTTCCCATCCGGTAGAGGCTCTGCCCATGGGTTCTGTGCCGCCAACGCGAACACCCCTAACCCCTGTCCCAGAGCGGGAGAGGGGAACTGGATTATCTATATCCTCATCTTCTTCTCCCTCTCGCCCCTCGTGGGAGAGTAGGTCGGGGGGTGAGGGGTCTTCTTCGGTTTGCTTGAAGGCATAGTAAACTGTGAGGGGATAATCAGCACGGGAGAGGTAATGCAGTCGGTTAAAGGCTTTGCCCAGTCCTGTTTCAAAGAATTCTTTTGCTTTTTGTTTGCTGCCCCCGAAGCGATAGGGCGTTGCCACCAGTTCTTGAGTTTTGGGAACCAACAAAGTGCTGCAAATGTTGGGATAGACAGAGCCAAGGGAACGACGCAGCCAGACATAGAAGAAATCCGAGAGATCGGCATACCCGATGTTGTCGAAATAAGGGGGATCGGTGGAGATGAGCTTGGGGGTGGTGTCGTGGGGGTGAGGGGCTGTTGCGTCATGTTGGGTGACTTGAGCAAGAGAATTGGGAAGCGCGTTTTCAAGAACTTTAACAATCCAATCAATCGCACCATTGAAGTTTCCTGTTGAATCACTCATGGGATTGGCTTCGGCAAAATCCCAAGCCATAGGAATTGCTTGTCGTGTAAAAACATGGCTCATTTTCTCGCCACTGGTGTGCCAAGTGCAAATGCTGCTCCAATAATCCGAACTTTTGTTGATCGCAAAACTCAAATAAACGCTAATCGCCTCTCCATAGGCCCTAGCTCCCGTTCCGCCCTCAGCCAAGGGCACATCGTCATTGGGGAGTCCGGAGGCAGTCGCGTCAGCGGTGCGTAGCATTTTGGCATCGGCAATGGCCTTTTCCCGTGCTTCCGCCACCAAGTCGCTGAAAGTGGTGAGGGCCACCAGTTGCCGAGGGGTGAAGAGGTCGGCGTGTTTGGTCATGCCGTAATTTTGGACGCGAAACCCTAATGCTTCCTTGGGTAACTCAGTATCCGGCTTCCAACTGGGTTGAGCCGAATTGGCAATTGCCTCGTGCTCTGGGGTGGGATCCAGGTACACTCTGCCGTTTGGCCCCTCTGCCACTATGGCCATCATCTGGGATCCCATGCGTCCGGCCTGACCTTCTTTGCGGATGTACTCCAGCGGCACAGGCGTTCCGCAGGCAATGCAGCGTGCTCCTTTGCGGCCTACGGTTCCCTCCGGCGCTTTGCCCTTACCTGACCTGACCACAAACCGGATTGAGGGAGCAGAAGCGCTCTCTCCCCCATTCACCACCACTGGCTCTACCCAAGCCTCTTTCCCCTTCTTCGTCGAAAGCTGAAACGATCGCACCAAGGGCATCTGACAGCGGCAGGCTGGATTTGGACAGGTCACCGTCCGCGCCCACAACCAGGCAATCACCGTCAACTCCTCTGTGCCTAAGGGGTTTGAACAGGGAGGATAGAGATGTCCAATGCGTTCAAAGGCTTGTTCCCGCATCCAAGCCCCGTAATACCGGACATCTGCTGCCAATCCTTGGGCACCCCGCCAGGCTGAGATATGCTTCTTAGCCCGATCTTCAGGGTTGATGGGGGCTTTGTCCTTAAACTTCGGTGGAATCTCGATCAATGCCTTGTTGATCAGCACCGCCACCGGGTTGAGATCGCTGGCATGGGCCTCTAACCCCAAGCGCTGCGCTTCCAACGGGATGGATCCGCCACCGGCAAAGGGATCGTAAACGGGCGGCGCGTGCTTGGCGATGTATGCTCTAACGGCTGCCGGATCCGTAGGGGGCTCTTCCCCCCGATCCCAGGCTAGACATCGGGCAATCTCTCGCTGCGCTGCCTCCAGCACCCCGGAGTTGGGATCGTTCACGTCATCCCAGGACACCAGACCCCGCACGACCCGCTTCCCCTGTTCGATCTCTATGCGGCCCAGGATGTTGAACAGCCGCTGCCGCTCTCGCTCTTGGTCGGCCTCGGTGGGGAACTTGTCCGGCCAACTGGAAGGGTCATCGACCAGGGAAGCCCAGAGCACTGCCCGACAGGCTGCTAGGGGTCGCCGCGCCCACCAGAGATGTAGGGTGCTGGGGTGACCATGGCGGATGGATTTCTCGCGAGCCGATTCCAGATTGATGGCTTCGAGGGGCAGGGCAACTTCAATCAGCTTCTTGCGGCGGCTCATTAGACAAAGGTCAGCTAGAAATTGCAGGAGCCCCGCACTGTACCCGTAGGGTCGGTGTCGGGAGGAATGCTATAATAAATAATACTGCGGACACCAGAAACGGTTGTTTAAGGCACTGGTAACGGTCGATTGGGGGTGCTGTAAACCACCCCAGAGGTCAAGCCTACGGCTCGCTTCGCGAACGTGGTTGGCTTGCTAACTGCAGGGCTACTAAAAGCCCGCTTCGTACCGCCTAGCGGTTGGTGTCGGGTAGTTTACTCGGGTTAAACAGGCTGCAGTTTAGAGTTTAGTCTGAGGGGAAGGCGGGCTCAACGAAAAGATGGCTCCAGCCTGTTCAAGAACAAGTGACATACTCCCATCACTGACCCTACAGGTACAGCGTGGGCTTCGCGCTTCATCGGGGAGCCTTCGCAAGAACCCTCCACGCGCAGACACGGAATGCCCTACCGCGTAGTTGTACCAGATTCCGGCAACGCCGTTTTATACAACTACTCCCATCATACATCATGTGGGGGTATCTGTATCCCGACACTGACACTACGGGTACAGTGCGGGGCTTAGCTACCCCACGCCCCCACAAGCTAAGGCATCTTGATTTTGGACAAGCCATGTTGGGCTGCAAGACAACTCGCTGACCTGCTGGAACATGGATTTGCCGCAATTCCAGTAGCATGAATTCATCCTACCAATGAAAGTTAGTATCTATTTGGGATCCCTTCCTCGATTCCACAATTCTTTCCAATCATAGTTGACGCTACTGGCCCCAAAATCCGGCTCCCGTTGAAAAGGCCGCCGCACATACCGCACCTGGCAGCCTTCGCCCGGCACGGTGTAGGTGCCTGCAGGGGTCTTTACCCTGAAGGCATCCCCTTCTGGAAAGGCGGGATCGGCTGGCACTTCTACCAAAGCCAGGATGAAATGGTCGGGTTTGTTGAGAGCTGTCAAGATTTCATTTTTGGTAACGGTTACCGTCTTTGCTCCCTCAACTCTGCCTTTGACTTCAATGAAGCGAAGGCCTTCCCTTCCAGCGGATTCGATATCATAGCCCAGGTTTTCAGCGCTGACATCACGAGGTTCGTAGCCCAACGCCCGCTCTATGGCCATAACGGCAGCCATTGCTGCTTGTTCTACTCGCCGGGTTTCGCGGGCAAAGGTGGTAGGGGTTGACCCTCGCTTGCCCTGTAGCCGCTGCAGCAGTCCGATGGGGATCACCAAGGCTTTCCCGGTTACCACCGGCGGCAAGGAGGATAGCTGGCGCTCCTGCTCCAACTCCGATAGGCGCTTCTGAAGGCGATCCGCCAACTCATCCGCCCGCTGCTGAGCCTTGGCAGAGTTGAGCTTGGCGTTGGGCCTGCCGGCTTGCTCTTGCAGCCGCAACTGTGCAGCTTGATGATCCCAGTAGTTAATTTCTCGGGTGAGGCGATCTTTAACAGCCAGCTCCGTCTTGTTGATCAATTCTTCCCGCTGAGCTTTGATTTCCTGGAAATGCTGGGGAACTAAACGCTCAATGGCGTAAGCGATGGCTTGGCTTTCTACCTCTGAAGCCGAGAGCTGGGGGATGTGGGATCCAGCTTTCGCTTTCACAAGGTCGCGCTCTGCGGGAGTTAGGGGCCGGTAGTCCAAGTAGGGAGCATAGCCGGCGCTTCTTACCCTGACGCTCTCTCCTCCTCCTAGCCCTTGGGGAGCGGGGAGAAAGATCTCCACATATTGCATCCGTCGGGAGATAACCCGTCGCTGGCCATTTCGGTCTAGGCGCCCATCCTGAAGGGCATGCTCTAGGTACACCAGTATCCGTGGTGTTTCGCCGGGATCGTTTTCATCGACGAGGATGGATCCCTGTCTGAGCAAATCTCGGTGTTGCTCCAAAACCAAGTCCAGAGTGGCATCCAGCAGGGGATGGCCTGGGCAGATGAACTCTGCCGGGGGCTTGTTGGGGACGCTGATGAGGTTTTTGTTAAAGGTAATCCGCTCGTATTTTTTTAAGATGGGTGCGCCCAACCCAATCTGGCGGTCGCGATTGCGAATTGCTGCCGGCACATGGGTAATTTCATAGCGTTTGGGTTCCCGCTCTCGAATGGTGCCACCCAAGCGTTGAAAAGCTTCTAGGAAGAAGGAGGCGATGAAATGAGGCTGGAGCTTGCGGGCCTCGGCTCGCTCCATTTCCGCCCGGATTTGCTGCACTTTGGTCGTATCCATCGAGTCGTGGGCCAGGGCGCGTTCTGCCAGGAGTTCCCTGAGCCGCTCGTGGTCTAGGCGATCTGCAATCACTTGATTGAGTCGGGCCTTGACCTCTGGACGATCCCCGTAGCGAATGGCCTCGATCAGCAGCTCTCGCAGTTCTTGACCGGCAATCGCTTTGCCCAGGACATCGAAGACCTTGCCCCCCAAGGCCCTTTGCTCGATTTCTATTTTTTTCAGCAAAGCCAAGTAGACATCTCCTTCCCGCGTTTCCTCGGCCACTAGGTTCCACAGGTGGCAGACCTCGGTTTGACCAATGCGGTGAATTCTCCCAAAGCGCTGCTCCAGGCGGTTGGGGTTCCAAGGCAGGTCGTAGTTCACCATCAGGTGGGCCCGTTGAAGGTTGATCCCTTCTCCCGCAGCATCGGTAGCAATGAGTACTTGAACGGCGGGATCCTGTTTAAAGGCTTCCTCGGCTTTTTTGCGCTCTTCTCGACCCATGCTGCCGTGAATGGTGATCACCGCTTCCGGTTGGCCCAGCAAGTTCCCCACTCGGTCAGCCAGATAGTTGAGGGTATCTCGATGTTCGGTGAAGATAACCAACTTGCGCCGATGTCCGCCGGCATCAAACATCTCCCCCTGATTTTGCAAGAGTTTCGATAGCTCCTCCCACTTGCGGTCTTTGCCGCTACGTCTCACTTGCAAGGCTAATTTTTCCAGCTCCTGCAGCCGCTGAATTTCTGCCTGCAGCTCGACAATTGTGCGGGCGGCAGTTGCCTGATCTACCAGCTCTTCTTCTCGCGGTTCCCGCTCTTCAGCAGGGCAGTCTTCAAAATCCTCATCCCAGCCTTCTTCGTCTAGCAGGGAAGTGGTAAAAGCAAGGTTGTCTCCCCGGCTGCGCAATTGTTCTTCCTTTAGCTTCCGCTGCAGTCTCTCTCGTCTTCGCAGCAAGGATCGGTAGATCGCTTCTGGAGAAGAGGCTAGCCGACGTTGCAGGATGGTTAAAGCAAAACCGACCGTCCTTTTGCGGCTACCTTGCTCTAAAGCTTCCGCGCGGTTAAACTCTTCGCGCACGTAATCGGTCACTTCCTTATAGAGCCTGGCTTCCAGGTCAGACAAGACGTACTGGACGGTGTAAGCTCGCCGTTCGGGAAAGAGAGGCTTGCCATCGAACTTGAGCAGGTCTTCTTTCACCAGCCGCCGCATCAAATCCGAGGCATCACAGGTATGAACTCCATCTCGGAATCTCCCCTCAAAGCGATCCCCATCCAGCAAAGCCAAAAAAAGCTGAAAGTCTTCTTCTCTACCGTTGTGGGGAGTGGCTGTCATCAGTAAAAAGTGGCGTGTTAGCTGCGAGAGCAACTTGCCCAGCTTGTAACGCTTGGTTTCTTTGATTTCTCCCCCAAAGAAGGATGCGGAGAGTTTGTGGGCCTCATCAACAATAACCAGATCCCAATCAGTTTGCCTCAGTTTCTCCTGCAGGGCCTCATCTCGGCTGAGCTTATCGAGGCGGGCAATGAGAAGAGGTATCTCCAGGAAAGGGTTGCCAGTTCGGGCGGCTTGAATGCGATCGTTGGTCAAGATCTCAAAGGGCAAATGAAACTTTTGCACCATCTCATCTTGCCACTGCAGCGTTAGACTCCCCGGGCAAACGATGAGACAGCGGTGCAAGTCACCTCGAATCAATAGCTCTCTAACCAAAAGCCCTGCCATGATGGTTTTGCCGGCACCTGGGTCATCGGCCAGCAAAAACCGCAGCGGCTGCCGCGTGAGCATTTCCCCATAGACGGCGCTGATCTGGTGGGGCAGGGGTTCTACCAGAGAGGTGTGAACGGCCAGCAAGGGATCAAACAGGTGCGCCAGCCGAATCCGATAGGCCTCTGAAGCTAGGCGAAATAAGGCGCCGTCTCCCTCGAAGTTGCCAAGGGATCCCTCGGCTACCACCTCTAGGGTTGGCTCTTTATCCCGAAACAGAAGCTCTGAATGGAGACGCCCCTGAGTGTCTTTGTAGATGGCCTCGATGGTGCTGCTGCCGTACCACCTCACACTCACGATGGCAACGGTTTGATTGGGCAGGATCCCTTTGACCTTGGCGCCAGGGGTGAGATCTTCCAGTCGAGCCATAAACTGCGGGTTTCCAGAGCTGCGAGCGGAGCCTGTTCCAGCTCCCCATTGCTATGTTGCGCTCACTTCCAGCTCTTTTCCCACAGCAAAAGTCCCCTTCTTCCATAAAAGGAGACAGCAGTTTGGAGTTGGCAAGCGGCTTCACGACGGTTTTAAGCCGGTTTTAAGTCCTGATACATTTACGCTGAACACTGCTGAACATCACTGTTCAACTATGCAGCGATAGCATTCTGTTTGTTTCCAACCAGAATGGCGGTATCCCGCAAAGCTTTGAGTAGAATACCCAAAGCGCAGTTTCCGTGTCGTCTTACTACCAATTTTCTGCTTTGCTTTGGCTACCATGTTGGCAGACTCGAAAGTAAACAGAAAGATCAACTGGTAGTAATCCGTACTGAACATATTATACATTATTTTCAGTATAGTTGAGCTTATTATTGACTAGAGTCATGCTCCTATCAGGGATCCCTGTGGGCAGCCAGAATGGCCTGAGCAGCCAGGTGGCCGGAGAGGGTGGCCCCTTCCATGCTGTCGATGTAGTCTTGGGCGGTGTAGCTGCCGGCAAAAAAGAAGTTGGGTATTGGGGTCTTTTGCTGTGGGCGATAGGGATCCATGCCCGGTGCTTCTCGATAGAGGGAGTGGGCCAGTTTCACCACGCTGTACCAGGTCATGTTCAGTTGCCGGGATGAGGGAAACAGCTCGTGGACTTGGTGCAACACGTGCTGGGCAATTTGCTCGTTGGGCATGGCTATGAAGGGATCCCCCGGCGTGAGCACGCATTGTAATAGAGATCCCTGGCCCGGCTTGTAGTAGTCGGCGGGGCTGGTGAGGGCCAGATCGGCAAAACAGGAAAAATCGGCATCGGCGGTGTAGAGGAGATTATCGATGCCAAGAGCCTCTGGGTGTTGGCTGGCTCGTTTGGCCTGGCCTTGGGGGTTCAGCTCCGTCACCCAGCCATCGAAGCGCAATTGCACCGTGGCCACCGGTACGGATTCCAGCTTGTAGAGGTTGTCGAACTGAGGCCACTGCCGCCACACTTCCGGGATCAGCCGTTTGGCCCCTTCCACTGCCGTTGCACACACATACACATCTGCCTCTACCCGCTCTCCATTGGCCAAGAGCAAGCCGGTCACCGCGTAGGGAGGAGAGTCGTTCACTTCAATGCGGCTGACCCCTCTGCGGGTGTGGATCTGGCCCCCACGGGCTTGGATGTAGCGGACGATGGGCTGAGTGAGGTAAGTGTCCGGGGATCCCTTGAGGAGATTGAGCTTGGAAGCCTCTGTTTTGCTGGCAAACATCTGAAAGATCGTCAGCATGCAGCGGGCAGAAATCTGTTCTGTATCGATAAAGCCCAAGGCATAGGCAATCGGGTTCCACATCCGCTTCAGGCTACCCTCGGATCCCCCATGCCGCCGAAACCAATCGGCAAAGCTCATCCGATCCAAGGCGCGAATTTGCCGCATTGCCCCTTCATAGTCCAGCAAGCCGCGAATCAAAGGGCTGGTGCCCAGCGCCAAGGCGTTGCGCAGCTTGTCCGCCCAAGAGAGTTGCTCGGTGGTGAAAAAAGCTTTGAGGCCGTTGAAAGGTGCCCCCAGGGGAAAGCGAAAATCCAGACTGGCCGTTTGCCCACCTCGGTTGACAAAGATGTGGGTGTGCTGCTTGGGCAGCAGGTTCTCGTAGGCTCCCACCTTCTTCATCAGGGCAAACAAATTGCTGTAGTTGCAGAAAAAAACGTGCAGCCCCATCTCGATGTGGTTGCCATCGGCATCCTGCCAGGATCCCACCTTGCCGCCGACAAAAGGCCGCGCCTCGTAGAGCTGCACCTCGTGTCCTGCTTCAACCAAATCGACTGCCGTCACCAACCCGGCCAATCCGGCCCCAATAATGGCTACCCGCATAGCAATACCCTCAGACAGGCGCTGCCCGGGATCCCGCCCAGACTTTGCGCAACTGCAAAGAAAGATGAACTTCTCTCATTCTGGAACAAAATGCGCCAGGGATCCCTGACTTGACAAACCACCGCAAAACTTGCCATCATAAATTTCCCGACGCGGATGTAGCTCAGTGGTAGAGCTTCTCGTTGCCAACGAGACGGTCGCGCGTTCGAATCGCGTCATCCGCTTGCTTAGGCTTGTGAACCCATTCAAGAGGGGAATGAGATCCCTGCAAGGGAGAGGGCCGTGACGGTAGTCCCAAGGAGCTCCCCCTTTCCTCTCTCCCCAAAGGAGTCAGCCCTCACTCCCAGCTCTTCTCCCTCTGGAAGACGGGAGAGTAGGGGTCTCGGTTTGATTGGGCTGATTTGGGAATGGTTTGATTTGGGGAGCGTAGAAGGTCTCCAGGCTGTCACGGTCGCCCACAAAGCGCCAGTGCCAGGGTTCGTAATTCACCCCCTGAGGGTTGTTTCTGGGGAAAGACAGCTCAAAGCCAAAGCGGGCCGCGTTGCTCTGCAGCCACTGGAAGGCCGGGGTGGTCTCAAAGGCTTCTTGAGTATCCCACTGCGGAAACCCGGCATCCCCAAGGTCGATGGCATAGCCAGTGTGGTGCTCGCTGTAGCCAGGGGGAGCACTGACAGCAGCTCGTTCCTCGGGTCGCAAGGCTCGGGATTGAGCCAATTGAAAAAACAAGAATTCCTGATCCGCAATGGAGCGAAACCCGGAAATGGGGACAAGGCGGATCCCGGCAGCTTGAGCTGCTTCGCTCATGCGAAGGTAACTTTCGGCAGCCGCCTGGCGCAGGCGCACCTCGCGACCGCGGTAGTGGCCCACCACCCGCAAGCTATCTGCGGGAGCTTCGGAATAGGCATAGTGCCCCAACAGAGAAGGTCGCCCATTCTGCACAGTTGGCTGCGGCAGAGGGGGCTGAGCGGCTTCCTCCGGAACTTGGGGATCCGCCGCCTGCTGGGATCCCGGTAACTTCTCTATCCCCCAACCCGCCAGGAGCACTAGCCCAACCAGCACCAGGCCCAAGACTAGACGGGACCTCAGGGCAGGCACCGAACTTTGCGCTTTTTTCGCCGGAGTGGACTGGCGACGGGCGACCGGAATGTCGTCGTTCATGCGCAAAGGCCGGGATCTAGCGAGGAGTACTGAAAAGAGGCAGCGTTTCTACAAACCCAAATCCGCCAAAATATCGCGGGCATGGGTTTCGGTATTGATGTTCTGGTAGACCTTGGCAATTTTGCCCTCGCCATCAATGACGTAGGTCACCCGCTTGGCATAGCCGCCCCCATCCACATCGTAGGCGCGGGTAATCACCCCACTGCTATCCACCAGTAGGGGGAAAGGCAAGTTGTACTTTTCGGTGAACTTTTGGTGAGAAGCTTGGTCGTCCATGCTCACCCCCAGCACCACCACGTCCTTGCTTTGGTAGTCGGCGTAGGCGTCGCGGAATCCACAGGCTTCTTTGGTACAGCCGGGGGTGTCGTCTTTGGGGTAAAAATAGAGGACAACGGTTTTGCCGGCAAAATCAGCCAGCGAAACCTGGTTGCCTTGGGTGTCAGTGGTGTTGAACCCAGGAGCAGGGGTGCCAACAGCGAGAACCATAGGTGCGTGACCCAAAAAGTGTGATGAATAGGGCTGCCCTCAGCATTTTCTTCAGCCCTGCTTGTCTCTGTCAAGGCATTACCGCTCCAGCTTGGCATTGCAACTCAGCTACCAGCTCTTGAAGCTCCGCCGATAGATTGCCGGGCAGCCGTCGCCTCAGAATCTCTGCCAACGATCGGTAATACCACAGGGATCCCTCTTTTCCGGCGGAAAACCGCTGCCAGAGTTCATCCCCCAGTTGGCGAAAATCCCGCAAGATGCAGCGGGCGTTGTGCAGCTTGTCAGAGGCGGCCACCAACAAAACCGAGGCATTTGCCGTTTCCAGGTGCTTCAGGTAGGCGGTTTTGCGCTCTTTCCAGTTTTCTTTGGGCTCGCCTCGGGAGCCATCGCTTTCGGTATCCGTACATCCCAGGATGATCTGCAGCACCCGTTCTCCAAAGTGCTCCCGGATCTGTTGCTCGATTTGGGCGCGGGGCTCGCCTGTGTTGTGGGGGCCGTCCTCTAGGCTGTCGTGGAGCAGAGCGGCAATCGCTTCATCTTCATCCGCCCCATGCTCCAGGGCGATGGCTGCTACGGCCAACAGATGGCTGAGGTAAGGGATCCCGGTTCCCTTGCGGGTTTGAGAAGCATGCCAGCGATGGGCATAGTGCATTGCCTGCACAAACCGCTGTGTGAGTTGCGTTGACATCTGGACTCTCCAATTGGGGTTAAGTTGACTGCTGGGGCAAGGTTGATCCAAGCGAGTCTCAGGCGTTGAGACTGCAAATCAGAAAATGGTTAGAGAAGATGAGCACTTCTGATCACTTTAAATAAACAAGGTTAAGACGCTGTGCCGCCTACCCTCAACCCCAGCCCCTCTCCCTGTCTTGGGAGAGGGGAGTCAGGGATCGATGTAACTGTGCTGAGATGGCAAGGTTTAGCCGGTGGCCGGAGTCTGTTTTGCAGGCAGCGGCACCAGCGTTCCTGTCCCCTGCCAAGCGCACAAATCCACGAACTGGTCGGCTATCCGAATTAACGCCGGGTTCGTGTTCGGCCTGTAGGCGGCTACCTCCAGCCGGCAGCCTTGGCGGCGGATATGCTTGAGGGCCGGCACAAAATCTCCATCCCCACTCAGCAGCAGCACCGTCTCGTAGTGGGAGTGCATCGCCATCAAGTCCACGATCAGCTCCCCATCCAGATTGGCTTTGCGGCTGCCGTCGGCGTGGATCACCACCGGCTTGGTGACCACCCGATAGCCCTGTTTTCTCAACTCCCGCAGGAAACGACGCCGAGCTAGGTTGTGGCGATCTACCCCGCTGTAGACATGCACTTCCATCTCGGATCTGCCCTGGGCCAGCCAGCTGAGCAGACTGGGATAGTCGAGATGGGATCCCCACTGCTGGGCGCTGGCGTGGAGATTGGCCGCGTCGATGAACACCCCCAGGGCTTTGCGGGGAAAAGCAGGGGTCGGCTGGGATGCCACCAGCTGCTGCAGGTGTTGGAGTTGCGCCTGTACAGACTCCAGTTGCTCCAGAGTCACTTGGAGCTGGGATGCCGGCAGAGCATTCAACCGCAGCTCCACGGCTTTTAACCGCTGCTGGATTTGCTGGATGGCCTGGGTGATGGGGGCCAGCTGTTGCCGCACGGACAGATGAGACGTGGGCCGAGCTTCGAGGGCGTCGATCCGCCCTTGTAATGTTTCCAGTTGGGCCGCCGTCTGCTGCTGCTGTACCCAGATGGGCTCCAAAACCTTTACTTTCTGCTCGAGCTCTTGAATGGCTTCAGCCGGGGAAGCCAAGGTCTGCTGCAGAAGGGACGGTTCAGCAGTGAGCCGAGCGTCCAGCACCTCGAAACGCGCTTGCAGGGTCTCCAGTTGGGTTGCTGTCTGTTGCTGCTGTGTCCAGGTCTGTTCCAGAACTTGGCCAAGCTGTTCTTCGCGGCGGCGGATGGCAGGGTAGGCTGCTGCCAAAGGTAAGAGCCCCCAGATCACTTGGCGGGTCACCAGGGCCGTCACCCCCAGGGCCAGGGATCCCGTCCACAGCCAGGTTAAGGGGAAGGCAGAAGCCCTATTCATACTCATAGTCAGCTCTCCTCAGTTTGGGTTATCGATCTGCTCGGTTGCCAGGATTTCACCTCACTCACATGGGCCACCTCAGGGATCCCTCTCGAAGATCGAGATGCCCAGAACTCCCAGAGGCATCGAAGAGGAGCAATTCAGCAACTGCAGTATGCCTGCTATTGGAAGGGGAATCTTCCAATCGCTGGACAAACGTATTTCCCTTGTTGAGCAAACGGATCAGATATCGAGTCAGTTATCGAAAACAGGCTCAAACTTGTTCCTCTTGACCGACAGGCCCCGTGGCCCGCTCAACCTGGATTCAACGTCCAAGCTATTGGCTGACGGTATGGGCCGTAAAACCATTGAACGGAGCAGGGTCAGCTAGAAATCGCAGGAGCCCCGCACTGTACCCGTAGGGTCAGTGTCGGGAGGAATGCGGAAGTTACGATAGAACCATGACCCAAGTCCTGACCGTCTCCTGCAAGCTCAAGGTGTCCCAGTCGCAGGCCGCAAAGTTGGACGCGACCTTGGATGCCTTTGTGCAGGCGTTGAACTGGGTCAACCAAAACACGCCCGAGAAAGTCACCAACGCCGTTAAACTTCAATCTCTGTGCTACCGCGAAATCCGTGCCCGGTTCGGCTTGTCCAGTAACTTGGCAAGGACTACGTCCCGCTTACGCGACCAGCAGGTCTGCAGACGGCTGGCCGGTGCCCGTAAAGTTGCCCGACAGAAAAACCGCCCCGTCAAAGCGTTCAAGAGAGGCTTCGCTACCTACGACGCTCGTATCTTTTCGTTCCGCGAGAAAGACTGGACGGTGTCGCTGACCACGGTGGAGGGTCGGGAGCGCTTTGAGCTGGCGATTGGCCGCTACCAGAGAGAACGGCTGGCGGGCTCCAATCCCAAATCTGCCACTCTGGTCAAGCGTAAAGACGGCTCCTACTCCATTCAAATCTGTGTGGAAACGGAGCCATCCCCACCGCAAGGCACGGGTAGAGTGCTGGGGGTGGACCTGGGAAGGACAGATATTGCCCATACGTCAGAGGGGGACAACTGGAATGGACAGCAGTTGAACCGAGTCCGAGACCACTACTCCCGGTTGAGGGCGGCACTCCAACGTAAAGCCAGTAAGGGCACACGCAGTTCGCGGCGCAGATGCCGTCAACTGCTGCAACGGCTGTCTGGCAAGGAGAGGCGCTTTCAGGCGTGGGTCAATCATCGCATCTCCAAAGCTATTGTCTCTAGGGCAAAAGCTACCAACAGCGCTATTGCCCTGGAAGACCTGACAGGGATCCGGGAAAGAGTCAATCAACAGCCACGCAGCAAAGCCGAGCGACGCAGGGCCAACAGTTGGGCGTTCTACCAGCTGAGGCAGTTTCTGGAATACAAGGCTCTGCGTGCAGGGGTTACCTTGATTCTGGTGCCGCCTGCCTACACGTCGCAGACCTGTCACAAGTGTTTGCACATCCATCCCGACCCTGCGCAATCCTGTCGCGTCAGCGTTGCGTAGCAAAATCGCAGTGGGAAGCAGTTTAAGTGTGGGCACTGTGGATGGGAAGGGGATGCGGACTGGAATGGTGCGAATGTGATTGCGCTCTTGGGGGCTGCCGTAAACCAGCCTAGAGGTCAAGCCTACGGCTCGCTTCGCGAACGTGGTTGGCTTGCCAACTGCAGGGCTACCGTTCGCGCCAGCGGGCCGGAGGCCTTAAGCCCGCCCCGTACTGCGAAGCAGTCAGGGTTGGGTAGTTTACTTGGGGATCTCGATGGTTACGTTAGCCAACTGCACATCGTCATGATCCACCCAGGCTCCACCGTGCCGGATGACTGTATCACCTCCCAGCGGCACCGAGATGTGCAGGGATCCCCCGAAAAGGGGAATGCTGATCGGCACTTGGGGACCACGGGTGACCATGGGGGGCTGAATCAGGGTTTTGCCAGTGCGCAGGGTAACAGTGTTCAGGCCCAGGCGCAGAGGTTGCAGCGGCAGGGGAATCTGTAGGTTATCTCCCCCCAGGTGAATCTGCTCGATTTCCACCCCGTTCAGGATGACCTGCATGGGAGACATGTTGGCACTGGGGATCCGGGATTGACCGGCCCGATAGGCGGCAGCTGTATCCAACCCAATCAGGGATCCAATCCGCAAAACCGGTGGGCGGGAAGGCAGGCGTTGCAAAGTGAAAGAGCGGGTCATCTCCACCCCTTGGGCAGGGCCCAAAAATTGCCCGGCGGCAGCCGATTCCGGCGAGTACTGGTTATCCCCCAGGCGGATGACATTCGCCTCCAGTACCAAAGTTGTGTTGGGATCCCAGCGCTCCAACTGCAGTTGCCAAGGCCGATCCCCGCTGGCTTGACCGTTGCCTGTACTTTGGGAATAGGGCAAGTAATTTTCCAGCCGCGCCACCAAAATTTCTTCTGCCGGCAGCGGCCCTGGCAGGCGAAACCGACCCTGGGCATCGGTGCGCACCGAAATACCCGCCCCCGGAATGGCCACCTCCGCCCCGGCCAAGGGCTGCCCTGTCAGCCGATCCACCACCTGTCCCGAATAGGCGGAATCCAACTGCACCTGTCCTGTGGGCACATCCGTTGCTGCCTGAATGCGCTGCTGCAACACTTGCCAGTCGGCTTCTGTGATCCGTCCATCCTGGTCGACATCGGCAGCTCGGATCTGGTCGTCGGTCAATCCCCGTTCTCCCCGCAAGTAGGCCCCCAACAGGTTGAGATCCTGCACCGTCAAACGGCCATCCCCATCCAGGTCGCCCGCCTGAAAGGGCTGCGCTTGGGCAAAAGACACGCCTATCCAACCCAGGCCCAGGGATCCCAGCAGCAAGAGAGAATGAGCCAAACAGGAGACCCTAAACATGGCAACTCTCCTGGGAGTTGTTCATGTTCTAACGTAATTCACCTCCTCGCAGCAGGGTTGACCGAGCCGGTGTAGAGTACTCTTGAGCGCAATTCTGCCGGTTCGCCTTTGGCTGCAGGAGCCGAAAACTTAATGGTAGGATAACCGTGGTGACTTGCTTGTCCTATGGCTCGATACTCCTGCGTTACCCAGCTTGTGGGCTCAGCCGAGCAGCTAAGCGAGTCGATCCGCGCCGTTTTGGAGCGCTGCCAACTCAATGTCCTCCACAGCAGCCCTGATTACTGGGTGGCCGGTGAGCCTCCCGGAAAAAATCCCTACACCAAACTGGTCACGGTGGAAGTGTTTGTGGATCGCACCCTCCAGGCTGCCGACGGCTCTGTACAGGTAACCTGCATTGCCAAAAACGAAGAGCTGCCCCTCAGAAGCGTTAACCACTGCCAACAAACCTTTGACCGACTGAAGGCAGAGCTGGCCCAGTTGCAGAGTCAGCTTCAGCTTGCTGCCCAACGAAAAGATGCCTTACGATAGCTAGGCTGAGTTCGCTTTGAGCCCATGGCGCGTCGCTGCCAACTAACCAACAAGAAACGCAACAACGCTTTTGCCATCTCCCACTCCCACCGGCGCACCAAGCGTCTGCAGGAAGTCAATTTGCAGTGGAAGCGCATCTGGTGGGAAGAGGGTAAGCGGTTTGTTCGTCTGCGCCTTTCCACCAAGGCCCTGAAGACCCTCAAGACCAAAGGGATAGGAGCCATGGCCCGAGAAGCCGGGATCGACCTCAACCAGTTTTGAGTTTTCTCTTTAGCCCGGTTGTCCTTGACGGCTCCAACCTCACAGCAAGCCAAAAAGCTTACGGGACTTGGGTTGCAATCCCGCCAGCAAGGTGTTGAGGGTATCCCGTTGGGTAAGCTCGTTGGTGCCGCTGGCCCGCTCGATTAAGAGCTTGCGCGTCTCATCGGAGAGCTTGGCATCGGTAAAATCGGCTCCACTGAAGAGCGTATCTTCAATCTGAGCATCCTGTAGGTTGGCCCCCACCAAAATGGCCTGTTCCAGGTTGGCAAACTGAAGCTGGCAACTCACCAAGGCAGCCTGGGAGAGGTTGCAGCGAGATAGGTTGGCCTGGCGGAAGTCGGCGGCAAAAAAGTTCCCCTCCGCCAGATTAGCAGCCACCAAGCTGGCTTCACGAAAGATGGAATGGCTAAAACGGCCCCCCTGAAAGCTGCTTTTGTCGAGCTTGGCAGCGGTAAAGTTGCTGTAGTCTCCCAAAGCCTGACTGAAGCTGGATCCCCGTAGATCTGAGGCGGTAAAATTGGCCCGCTCTAGCTCAGCACGGCGAAAGTTGCACAGACGCAGATCGGCTTGCTGCATGCTGATCGAGCGCAGGCTAGCCCGCGTCAAATTGGATTTGGGCATCTGAATGCGGTCGAACAGGCCCCGCGAGAGATAGGCATTCTCCAGGTTGGCACCCACCAGGGAGCGCCCCTCACGCAAGGCTTCCAGCAAGTCCCGCGTGGTTTCAATGCGAACCGGCTCTGAGGGTTGAGAAGGGGGAGCACTCACGGATGGAGCATTCCTCACAGTTAGGCCAGAAACCCGGCCAACCCAGCCGTAAACTGGGGGCCAACAGGGATCCCACCTATCAAGCTAACGTTTGCGCCGCCTGCCGAGGTTAAGAGGATATTAAAAAGACAACTCTGCATCGAGCTTTCCAGAGGGGGTCTTCTCTTGTGGAAACAGCCTACCGGGGGAGAGCCATCGGCTCCGATTTGTTGCATACTCGGGGCAGCCTTTCGTGAGTGAACCGCACCTCCCATGCAGGTAGCTTTCATTGTTGACCCGTTGCCCCAGTTGCAGGTGAGCCACGATACCAGCGTTGCCCTAATGGAAGCCCTGCAGAAACGGGGGCACCGCATTTTCTGCCTGGGCCTGGCGGATCTCTACTGGGATCAAGGGGAAACGTGGGGATCCCTTGAGGAAATCCGGTTGGATCTGAAGGCGGATCCCTGGTATGAGGTCAAAGACCAGAAACTGCTGCCCCTGAGCCAAATGCAGGCGGTGTGGATGCGCAAGGATCCGCCGGTAGATGCGGCCTATCTCTATGCCACTTACCTTTTGGATCGTCTCTCTCCCAGCCGCACACTGGTGCTCAATCATCCTGCCGGGATCCGCTCGGCCAACGAAAAGCTCTATGCCCTGCAATTTCAAGAGTGGATCCCGCGTACCCGCGTCAGCAGCAACAAACGCCTGCTGCGTCAGTTCGTCGAACAGGAAGGACAGGCGGTGCTCAAGCCCTTGGGTGGCAAAGGTGGGGAAGGGATCCTGAGGGTCAATGCCGGGGATCCAAACCTCAACTCGTTGATTGAAATGAGCACCCAATTTGGTCGGCTGCCTGTGATGGTGCAGGAGTATTTGCCACAGGCGGCGGCAGGAGACAAACGCATTTTGCTGCTGGAAGGAGAGCCTTTGGGTGCCGTCAATCGGATCCCTGGAGAGGGCGATTTTCGGGGCAATGTTGCCGCCGGCGGTCGAGTGGAAAAAACCAAGATTACCGAAAAAGAACGGGCTCTCTGCGGGGCTTTGGCGCCGGTGCTCAGGCAGGAGAAGCTGTATTTTGTCGGGATCGATGTTATCGGGGAACGACTAACCGAAGTGAATGTAACCAGCCCAACGATGCTGCGAGAACTCTGTCAGTTGGAAGGAGTTGATCTGGCGGATCAAGTGGCTCAGTGGCTGGAAAAGAAGGTGCCCGTCAAGGACTGAATGACTACCCACCGGGATGCTTCTGGGATCCGGCGCGTCTGTTGCCTGACGGGGTTCCCGTCTATTTAGGGAGTCTATAGAGATCAAATTATAGCTTGGAATGACCATAGTAGGTTGAGTTCAACTTTTTCCGGTCGGCAGATAGAAAATAAAAAGCCCCACAAGGGGGCTCTGCCGCGACCAGTCAGCGACTTATAAAACTCTAGAGCAATATAAAGAAAAGCTCCATGAATAGGCCGTATTGAACATCGCATTGAGCACAGTTTTTAGAATCTCAGAAAAAAGGCCAAATCCTCGGAGCTGTTATCTTTTTTTTAGATTTTCCGACCCGAGGCTAATCCCAGGCCCCTTCTGCTTTGCCGGAGCGGTCTTTAGAGTTGCTGCTCTTGCCCAGTGGGCTAGGAGTCTGCCGGTGGCCTTTCCCGACCCACCCAGCGCCAGATGGTGGGCAGCAGCACTGCCGCCAGTCCGCACTTCACCAAGTCTCCTGGGATAAAAGGGAAGACCCCTTTGTTGAGGACGGCCAAGATCGAGGTGGGCTCAACATTCTGGTTCAGCCACACCCCCAGCCAAGTGGCTCCCAGCAAAAAAATCAGAGCTGAGCAGGATAACATCGCCAGCGCCATCTTCCAGGGGTTGCGATCCACGCCCCAGCGCTCCACCAACCAGCCCATCAGCCCCGCAGCTAGGGGAAAAGCCAATAGGTAGCCCCCCGTCGCCCCCGCCAAGTGGCTAAGCCCGGATCCGCCACCGCTGAAGAAGGGCAATCCCAGGATCCCTTCCAGCAGGTACACCAGCAACGTGAGAAAGCCCAGCCGTGCCCCAAAGCCTGCCCCCACCAGCATCACCCCAAAGGTTTGCCCGGTAATCGGTACCGGCGTGAAGGGCAGAGGGATCCGCACCTGAGCCAAGGCAGCTACGAACAAACTTCCCCCCAGAACCAGCAGGAGATCCCGAGTTCGGGAAGGGCGAGGCAGAACAGTTTGCGCCAAGGGTGTGTGAACAAAGGTAGCAGTCATGAGAGGTTTGCACTCCTGTTTACCCGAAGACTGAGCTTAAGGCCCCGTCCCATCGCTGCGCGGAAGCAAGCCAGTAGGGCGGGGAGTATGTCAGGGTTTCAGAATACAAGAATTCGGTTACCGAAAAACTGGGTTTGAAGCCCCGCCCTTTAAAGCGGCTTTGTGCTACGCTGCCTGCAGTGCCAGGGTAGTCAGCCGCTCTCGCCCACAGCAGCACAGGGCGCATTGTTCGCGTAAACGGGCTGTAGGCCCTAAACCCGACAGCCTGACGGTTGGATCCGACCTCAGTGGGTTTTGTGGTTGTTGTTTACAACGGCACCTAAAGGCACTCGGGAACCACCCTGTGTGCTGGCGAGTACGTAGCGCTGGGGAGCTGCGTGGCAGCAACGTTGAGGTCGAGGATGATCCCACGCTGCTCATTTTGCACCCTGTGCATCGGAAAGAGCCATAAAGCCAAGCAGGGGCTAGATGGATTCTTGCGGTACTTCTGTGCCTTTGTCAGGTTGAGGAGCACTGGGCCGGTTCTGGCGAGTCGTCTGTACAATTGCCACCGTAAGCAAATGGGAGAGCAGACCCACAGGCCCGGCAAACAAGCACAAAATCAGAGAATGGGTTGTCCATACTCGCTTATCCCACCCTTCCAAAAAGATCCAGCGGCCCACAAACAAATCCATGACGATGTAGTGTACCCATCCCGTCGCCATAACAGCGGGTTGACTGAATAGGTCGGTTAGGCTGGTCAGAGACAGTTGAGGGTCGGAAAATTCCTTGAGAACATCCGCGTTGAACCCGGTGACCAAAAGATACAAATAAACCGCCGCCAAAATAGCGATGGGCAAAAGCGATTCCATCACCTTGCGGGTTACCTTCCAACCCGGCAACAGAATCATCAAGGCCCAAAAGGGCAGAGCAAACCAGTTAGCCCCGTTAAAGATCATCTCCAGCATGCTTGGCAGCCCCCAACGCTACCTGTCCATTATCGGCCCAATGCCCCCTGGGGATCCCTGCAGTAGCGGGTGGAAATGGATGGGAGTTATTCGTAAACTACCCGACCCTGACTGCTTCGCAGTACAGGGCGGGCTTTCGGTAGCCCTGCAGTTGGCAAGCCAACCACGAGCCTCTAGGCTGGTTTACAGCAGCCCCCAAAAGCGCAATCACATTCGCACCATTCAAGTCCGCATCCCCTTCCCATCCACAGTGTCCACACTTAAACTTCTTTCCACTGCGGTAGGATTGCGCAGGGTCGGGATGAATGTGCAAACACCGGTG